>JBDTKK010000197.1:0-12713 GCA_039935335.1 Chitinophagaceae bacterium | reverse complement strand
GGTGAGGCTATTAAAATTGATAGAGCCTGCATGGTCGTAAGATACACAAAGACCATAGGACAGATAATCTGCTTGTTCCCTGTTTACCAAAATCCGGCCTTCTGCAGAGACTATAGTCGTCTGAAATGGATTACTAATATTTCCCCATTGCGTACGATAGTTGACACCCACTTTATAATCTCCGCTGAAAATGCCTGTGAGTGCGGGGTTCCGGAGAATAGCATTCTCGTAAAACTGGGAAAAATGGATATCCTGTGCATTTCCTCCAAAAGCGAGGAAAGAGAGAAGGATGCTGGTTAAAATTTGTTTCATATTACACAGTTTCGGGTGGTGAAATTTTTATAGTTCTTTGTACTTTTTTAAAAGATAATACTTTATCGAATCAACGTAATGTCACCCTTCACTTCCAATGGTGTGCCATTACTACAAACGGCGTTCAAGACCCAGACATACACATCTGGCTTCAACTGTTGGTTTTTGTAAGTACCGTTCCAGCCAGCATTTTTATCGTTGATTGGCATATTCGTCCTGTCGAAAATCAATTGCCCCCAGCGGTCATAAACCCTGAAACGCTTAATTTCTGAAATGCCTTTTCCGTGAGGATAGAAGAAATCGTTCTCGCCATCAGCATTTGGGGTAAAGGTGTTGGGCAGCCAAAGTTGGGAGCCATCGCACTGTACATTTATCCGAATGGTATCAAATCCAGTACAGCCAAAATCGCTAGAGACCGTTACCGTATAGGTTTGATTATCAGGTGGAGAAACAACAGGAGTCGCACAATCAGAGCAAGATAAACCTAGTGGTGGTGTCCATTTATAAGTGCTGATATGCGTGCCCGTCGTATTGATTTTTGCCGAAGAACCCAAAATAATATTCTGGTCTGGCCCAGCATTTACTGTTGGGTTTGGATGAATAATTACTGTAGAATAAAGCGTATCCACAAAGCATTTTCCTTGCTTAATGATTACTTGATAAGTTGTTGTCGTATCCGGCCTGGCTGTTGGATTCGGACATTTTGCGCAACTTAGGCTTCCCGCAGGGCTCCAAGTGTAATCATCGCCACCGCTTGCAACTAGTTGAATAGAGCCGCCTTCACAAAACTCGCCACCGCTATCTACGGCCACAGGCATTCTATCAATCACCATTACCTGTACAATATCTGAATCCATACAACCATTCAAGTCTGTACCCACCACTTGATAATTGGTGGTGTTAATCGGGCTGGCTACAGGCGCAACACAAGCACTACAACTCAAAGTAGCGGCAGGTGTCCAAACATAAGTACTAGCTCCACTGGCTCTCAATTGAGTAGTACTTCCAAAACAAACGGTCTGGTCGGGACCGGCATTGACGCGTGGTTGCGGATTGATATTAACCGCTACGCTGTCTGACTTATAACAGCCATTCCCCCCAAGTCCTGTTACTACATAAATTGTTGAAACAATTGGCGAAGCAATAGTAGTAGTGCAGGTATCGCAAGAAAGGCTTGCAGACGGTGTCCATTTATAGCTAATTGCACCTAATGCAGTGAGTTGCGCAGTAGTGTGTAAGCAGATGTTTACATCAGGGCCAGCATTTACTACAGGGAGCGGCAGGATTGTGATTTTTGTGATAGCAAAATCTGCGCAACCGTAGCCATCAGTCCCAATTACTTTATAAGTTGTGGTACTAGACGGCGTGGCTATTGGGTTGGCGCATGTGCCGCAGGAAAGTCCATTTTGTGGTGACCAAACATAGGTTGTAGCACCAGTTGCCGTGAGTTGAACAGGAGTATTCAAACAAACAGTAACAGGAGTATCTGTAGTGATAATGGGCAATGGATGTACCACAACCGTGATTGAATCCTGGCCAATACAACCCAAAGCACTTGTGCCAGAAACGTAGTATTTAGTCGTCACCAAAGGAGATGAAGTTGGGCTGGCGCAATTGGTACAGGAAAGTCCGGTAGCAGGCGACCAAGAATAAGTGGAAGCACCGCTGGCAGTCAAGGTCGTACTACTATTGGCACAAATAGTCAAATTGCCACTTACTGATATCACAGGAACGGGGTTGATGGAAATCAATACAGACGAAGTATCTGTACAACCATTTCCTCCAGTTCCTGTTACAGAATAGCGAGTGCTTCCGATTGGAGTAGCCACAGGACTAGTACACGCTGTGCATGAAAGCGTTGCGCCGGGTGTCCATACGTAACTAGTACCGCCAGTTGCAGTAAGTGTAATAGAACTTCCTGGGCAAACACCTTGGCCTGGGCCGGCATAAATTGTTGGTTTTGGCTTTACGGTGACCGTTACGAGGCCGGTATCAGTACAACCATTGCCATCCGTTCCTGTGACTATATAATTAGTTGTTACTGTTGGGTTGGCGGTCGTGATAGCAGTATTGGAAGAAGAAAGACCTACAGTTGGTGTCCAGAAATAAGTTGTCGCTCCATACGCATTAAGCGTGGTGGAAGTACCGGCGCAAATTGAAGCATTTGCACTTGCAGTTACGTTTGGTAAAGCATTTACCGTAACTGTAACGGTCGTAGATGCGTTACATCCACCGATTTGGGTACCAGTAACGGTATAAGTGGTTGTGCTTGTGGGTGCTGCAGTTACGGTCGCTCCTGTCGTAGCTGATAGCCCGATAGCAGGAGACCAGGAATAATTAGTTGCGCCGCTCGCTGTAAGCGTTGTACTGGAATTCGCGCAAATGGAGGAACTACCGCTCACGGTAATAACAGAAACAGGATTGATGGAAACCAAGACTGAAGAAGTATCGGTACAACCATTTGCACTGGTGCCAGTAACCAAATAGCGTGTACTAACAATTGGCGTGGCCACAGGGCTGGCACAAGTGGTACAGGAAAGTGTCGCGCCAGGTGTCCATACATAACTGGTACCTCCAGTTGCGGTTAGCGTAATAGAAGTGCCTGGACAAACTCCTTGATTGGCACCCGCGTATATCGTTGGTTTGGCGTTTACAGTAACCGTTACAAGACCCGTGTCATTGCACCCGTTGCCATCCGTGCCAGTTACAATGTAGTTCGTTGTAACTGTTGGGCTGGCAGTGATGCTGGCTGTATTCGTTGAAGAAAGTCCCGCAGTTGGTGTCCAAGAATAAGTTGCCGCTCCATACGCGTTGAGCGTGGTGGAGAAACCTGTACAAATAGAAATATTGGGGCTGGCTGTGACGATGGGCAGCGGATTTACGGTTACTGTAGCCGTTGTTGATGCGCTGCATCCAGCTTGCGTCCCCGTAATGGTGTAGGTAGTTGTAGAAGCTGGAGTTGCTGTAACGGTGCTGCCTGAAGTTGTAGAAAGGCCAGTAGCAGGTGTCCAGGAATAAGTCGTAGCACCGCTGGCTGTGAGCGTAGTACTCGCGTTAGTACATATAGTCAAATTACCACTTACTGATATCACAAGGACCGGGGGGATGGAAATCAATACGGACGAAGTATCGGTACAGCCATTGGCATCTGTTCCTGTAACGGTATAACGCGTACTACCAGTTGGGCTGGCCACTGGGCTGGCACATGTGGTGCAGGAAAGTGTCGCGCCAGGTGTCCATACATAACTAACGCCACCCGTTGCATTCAGGGTTGTAGAAACTCCGGAGCAAATAACTTGGTTGGGACCAGCATAAATTGTAGGCTTTGGGTTTACGGTCACCATTACCAAACCTGTATCACTACAACCGTTGGCATTTGTACCTGTAACAATATAATTAGTCGTTACTGTAGGGCTGGCGGAGGTGCCAGCTGTATTGGTAGAGGAGAGACCCGCAGTTGGAGTCCAGGAATAAGTTGCCGCTCCATACGCATTGAGCGTGGTGGAGAAACCTGTACAAATAGAAGTATTGGGGCTGGCTGTGACGATGGGCAGCGGATTTACGGTAACTGTAGCCGTTGTTGATGCGCTGCATCCAGCTTGTGTCCCTGTAATGGTATAAGTAGTTGTAGAAGCTGGAGTTGCGGTAACGGTACTTCCTGAAGTTGTAGAAAGGCCAGTAGCAGGTGTCCAGGAATAAATCGTAGCACCGCTGGCTGTGAGCGTAGTACTTGCATTAGCACAGTTAGTCAAATTGCCACTTACTGATATCACAAGGACGGGGGTGATGGAAATCAATACCGACGAAGTATCGGTACAGCCATTGGCATCTGTTCCTGTAACGGTATAGCGCGTACTACCAGTTGGGCTGGCCACTGGGCTGGCACATGTGGTGCAGGAAAGCGTTGCACCAGGTGTCCATACATAACTAACGCCGCCCGTTGCATTCAGGGTTGTAGAAACTCCGGAGCAAATAACTTGGTTGGGACCAGCATAAATTGTAGGCTTTGGGTTTACGGTCACCATTACCAAACCTGTATCAGTGCAACCGTTGGCATTTGTACCTGTAACAATATAATTAGTCGTTACGGTAGGGCTGGCGGAGGTGCTAGCAGTATTGGTAGTTGAAAGACCCGCAGTTGGAGTCCAGGAATAAGTTGCCGCTCCATACGCATTGAGCGTAGTAGAGAAACCTGTACAAATAGAAGTATTGGGGCTGGCTGTGACGATGGGCAGCGGATTTACGGTAACTGTAGCTGTTGTTGATGCGCTGCACCCAGTTTGAGTACCAGTAACGGCATAAGTTATTGTGGATGAAGGAGCGGCAGTGACGGTTGCTCCTGTAGTAGCCGTAAGTCCCGTGGCAGGTGTCCAAGAATAGGTAGTTGCGCCACTTGCGGTAAGTACGGTAGAAGTTCCTGTACAAATGGTTTGGATTCCCGAAATGGTAATTACGGGCAATGGTTTCACAGTCACGATTGTGCTGATAGAATCTGTGCAAGTACCCGAAATACCTGTCATTTTATAGATTGTAGTAACGCTTGGCTTTGCTACAACGCTTGAAGTATTGGTGGAAGAAAGTCCGCTACCGGGCGACCAGGAATAAGTTGAAGCACCGCCGGCAGTGAGGATTACGGAATCTCCAGCGCAAATGCTGGGGCTTGCTGTAATAGTCAAGTTAAGGGTTGGATTTACGAATATCGTCAGCATTGCAGTGTCGGTACAACCAAGTGCCGAAGTGCCTGTCACCGTGTAAGTTGTAGTAGTTGTTGGTGATGCTGTTACACTCGCACCTGTACTTGAAGATAAACCAGTTGAAGGCGACCAATTATAAGTAGCTCCACCACTAGCGGAAAGGTTAGCGTGGCCACCAGCACATATTGTAATCCCACCGGTGGCGGTAATATTTGGAATAGGGTTTACAGTTACCGTTACAGTATCTTTCGAGGTACATCCCAGGGAAGTTCCTGTAAGTATATAACTAGTTGTTGCAGATGGCTTGGCGTATGGATTATAAATATTGGTTGCAGAAAGACCTGTGCTTGGTGACCACGAGTAGGTATTAGCACCCGAAGCAGAAAGCCGAGCCGAATCGCCAGCACAAATAACTTGGTCGGTAGCGGAGACTGTGGGCGTGGTATTGATTACAACAGTCCTATTTACTGTATCGATACAACCATTTAATGTACTAACGATAAGTTGGGCGGTGTATGTTCCAGCCGTTGCATAAGCATGCGAAGGGGTATCTGTAAAGGTTGAGGTCCCATCACCAAAAATCCAAGAGTGGCTACTCAAACTAGAGTTGTTGACTTTGGTCGTATCAAGAAATGTAACAGGTTGATTGGTACAACCAGGGTTCGGACTAACGGCAAAACCTCCGCGAATTCCCGTTACAACGATAGTATCTCCCCCAAAAACTGATGTGCTACAGCCGCCACCATTGGACAAAATCAATCGCGGAATGTAGATACCCGGTAAATTGTACGTATAAGTAACACTACTAGCGGCAGTTGTCAGCGTCACACCATTATCAAAGTCATAGGTTAAAGTTGTAGGTGTGGTGGCGGTATAGGCAGATTGAAAAGTTACAATTAAAGGAAGGCAACCTTTGTTGGGCGAATAAGTGAGCGTACCAGAAGGCCCTGCATTTACCAAAATTGATTGATATGCAGTATCCTTACAACCATTAATATTTGTGGCGATAAGACGAACGGTGTAGGTGCCAGGTGAGGTATAAGTTGCAGATGGGCTGGCAAGATTTGCCGTATTTCCATTTCCAAAATCCCATAAAAAAGCACTACCATTTGTGGATGTATTTGTAAAATTAACTATGAATGGTTGGCAGAAAGCTACCGTATCACTCGATTTGAAACTTGCTTTAATACCGAGTACATTAATAAAACTCGGCTTTGACAAAGTATCTTTACAGCCCACTGAGTCTGTGACCACTAAGCGCACAGTATAATTGCCTGTTGCGGCATAGGAATGGCTAGGGTTTAAAGCAGAGGAATTTGTGGCATCACCAAAATCCCATTGATATGAGAGTGGTAGCATTCCAATACCATTATTTATAAATGAAATAGCTGTGTTAATGCACGTAGTACTATCGCTCACGGAAAATGCAGCATGGGGGCGGTTTACAATTATCAATCCAGGCTTTGTCAATGAATCTGTACAACCTCCTGTCTCGGTGATGATTAACTTAACAGAATAAGAACCCGGTTGGGCAAACACATGATTAATAGTAGTAGCACTGGTGATGAGGCTCGTTCCATCCCCAAAAACCCATTTCCTTGTTGTAATAGTACTTCCAGCGAAGGCTGTAGATAAATCAGTAAACGTGACGCTTAGCGGGTCGCAACCCTGTGATATTGTATTAGAAAATGCTACCGTTGGGGAATGGATTGTGACGTAATTAGGCTTAATCATTGAATCCTTACAACCATTTGCATCTTTGACAATTAACTTCGCCGAAAAAACCCCTGTAGTAGTCCAGTAATGGGTTACACCACTATATGGAGCGGTTACACCATCACCAAAATCAAAGAGATAGCTAGCATAGGTATTATTTAGTGCAAAGAAATAGGAAGCAGCAGGCGAACATAAGTTTGTACCACTCACTCCAAAACTCGGGTCGAGGTCATAGATAGTAATCACTTTATAAATAGAGTGAGTACAACCCGTCGTTGTATTTGTGACAGTTAAGGATATCGTATAAGTCCCATTACTCGCATAAGTATGACTTCCCGGATTTACAGCAGTTGACGTTGTCCCATCTCCAAAATTCCAGGCATGAGTAGAAGCCCCAATTGATTTATCCGTAATGAAGATTTGCTTTCTATTGCTACAAATATAGGAAGTCGAAAAATCTGCAAGTGGCACCATGGCTGTGATATAATTCGTCCGAACTAATGTATCCTTACATCCATTGTAATCTGCTATGAGTTTAACTGTAAACAGTCCTGGCACGCCGTAATAATGAGAAGGGTTAGAATTCGTACTTGTGCCACCATCACCAAAAAGCCACAAATAGGTATTGCCACCAGTGGTAGTATTAGAGAAAATTACGGGTGTACTTAAGCAAACAGTATCCGGCGTAGCCGTAAAGGCTGTTGTTGGCTTTGTGCCAACGAAAACGGTAGTTGTTGCAGAATCCACACAACCTGCACTATTTGTGACCAAAACTTTCATGGTATAATTGCCAGCAGCTGCGTAAGTATGGTTTACGGCAAGACCACTTCCTGTAGAAACATCGCCAAAACTCCATATATACGAAGAGACCGGGAAAACAGACCCAACATTTGCTGTAAAGGCACCCGTTGCCGGCGCACAGCCTAAAATCATGTTACCCGAAAAACTTACAGTCATTGGCTGTACTTTTACATAGGCAGCTTTACTGAGGGTACTTATACACCCATTGCTACTGGTAGCCACAAGAGTAACATTATAATTGCCCATACTGACGTAAGTATTAGAAGGGTTTGTTGCTGTGCTAGTATTACCATCTCCAAAACTCCAGGCATAACTCGTAGCACCCGTCGTGGTATTCGTAAAATTGGTCGTCAACGGTACTGAGCATGCCTGAATCGGAGTGCCTACAAATGCAACCGCCGGTTTCGGCGCAACCGTAATAGTAGTAGAAGCAGAATCAAGGCAACCACCATAAGAGGCGTTTAGTTTCACTGTAAATGTCCCAGCAGTATTAAAGGTATAAGCGGGAGATCTCTGGGTGGAACTGCCTCCATCACCAAAGTTCCAAACGGAAGCTGCTGTAGCCGGAGTTGAGGTATTTGAGAAACTTACACTTGCGCCCTGACAAACGGTTGGACTAATGCTGAAGCCTGCTTTCAAAACGCCCACCTGCACTAAAGAAGGAATCGCGAAAGTGTCTTTACAACCACCACTGTCAGTAGCTATTAGGCGTACAACAAAAGCACCAGGTGAAACATAGATGTGGGAGGGGCTGGTCGCAGTTGAAGAATTTCCATCTCCAAAATCCCAAGCATAAGTAGCAGCACCAGTAGATCCATTGGTAAAATTCACTGTAATGGGTGCCGTGCAGGAAAATGTATTAGAAGCACTAAAAGACGCAGTCGGAGTAGCTATTACCTTGATGTAGTTTGCTTTAATTACTGTTTTGGAACATCCTCCGGAATTAGTAACCACCAAGGATACACTAAAAGTTCCAGCGGTGGTATAGGTGTGCGTGGGGCTTTGCACAATAGAAAAAGTTCCATCCCCAAAGTCCCAATAATAGGCAGCCGTACCGGGAATACCCAATACTGTCAAGTCGGTAAATGTTACGGTTTTTGACCCACAACTTACTGTTGTATCGTTTGCACCAAAATCGACTACAGGCGAATTTAAGATCGTGATGTAACCAGTAATCGTTTTAGTATTGCTCCCACTGGCATTAGTTGCAATGAGCGTGACGGTGTAAGTGCCCGGTATACTATAAGTGGTGGAAGGATTTTGTAAGGTTGAGGTGGTACCATTACCCAGATTCCAAGACCAGCTCGTTGGTGAATTGGTACTCGAATCAGTAAACTGAACAACTAGTGGATTGCAACTAACTCTGTTATCGGCAGAAAAGTTAGCCACGGGAGCTTGCGCAAAGGCAGCTCCTGCCATCACCAAACTTACCAATACCAATACCGAACGTAAATATTTCATCATACAATCTAAATTATTCTCCCAATGGAGTAAGTTTTTTACTATGTTTTATTCAACAATTAATTTATCAACCAAACAACGCTTGTACATCTGGATTGTGTTTTCAAGCCCATAATACAAAGCATCAGAAATCAAAGCATGTCCAATGGAAACTTCGTCCAATTCTAAGACCTTCTGCGAAAAAAACATAAGGTTTTCTAAGCTTAAATCGTGCCCTGCATTTATGCCCAAACCCAAGCTCCTCGCTCGTCTCGCCGCCAATACAAAATTCTCAACCGCTTTATTCCTATCTAACTTATAATCTCGGGCATAGCTCTCTGTGTATAATTCTACTCTATCCGTCCCGGTTGTTTCTGCTTCGTTAATGACTGTTTCAGAAGCATCTACAAATATCGAGACTCGAATGCCTGCTTCCCTAAATACAGCAATCATCTCTCTAAGAAAATGATAATCCTTAGTAATACCCCAACCATGATCAGAGGTGAGCTGTCCGACAGCATCGGGTACCAACGTCACTTGCTCCGGCTTCACTGCCAGCACCAAATCCACGAAAGACTGTTCTCTGGGATTACCTTCAATATTAAACTCTGTCGTCACCACTTTCCGCAATTCTGACACATCTGCATAGCGTATATGCCTTTCGTCTGGCCGCGGGTGAACGGTGATGCCGTCGGCTCCAAACCTTTGACAATCAATAGCGACCTGTATCAAATCAGGTGTATTTCCGCCCCTACTATTCCGAAGCGTAGCAATTTTATTAATGTTTACTGATAGTCGAGCTGCCATATAAATGAATTTTAGAAACTAAGTAAAGTGATGCCTTAAACAAGCATCTCACTTACTGAATAGATTATATTTTAAGATGCACCAAAGGGCTCTGAAGCCATCACGCCAGCCTATTTTCTTCCCTTCCTCATATGTGCGGCCATAATAAGATATTCCAACCTCATAAATCCGCACATTCTTCACACGTGATAATTTTGCTGTAAGTTCGGGCTCAAAGCCAAAACGTTTTTCTCTCAGAGTCAAGGATTGAATGATTTCCCGCTTTGTGAGCTTATAGCAGGTTTCCATATCAGTAAGGTTCAGATTGGTGAGCATATTACTGAAGCGCGTGAGCCATTGATTGCCGATGGAATGCCAATAAAACAAAATTCGGTGGGGCTTTCCGCCAATAAACCTTGAACCATAAACGACATCGGCCATGCCTTCTAAAATAGGTTTCAGCAGAATGTTGTATTCCTGCGGATCATATTCCAAGTCCGCATCCTGAATAATTATGAAATCACCGGTAGCTTTAGCAATACCTGTATGAAGCGCTGCTCCTTTCCCTGCATTAACTTCATGCTTGTAATAAGTAATAGGTAAATCAGGATGGGCATCTTTATATCGAAGAATGGCCGCTTCGGTATCGTCTTTCGAGCAATCATTTACAATGATTATTTCTTTATTAATGCCGTCCACTAAATCTACGGCCTTCACCTTGTCTAGGATTCGGTGAATTGTCGCGCCTTCGTTGTAGGCAGGAATAATGATTGAAAGGATCATGTTGCTTTTTGCTCGGTAGAAAATCTAAAGCCCTTCAAATTGGGGTGGGCTTAACGCGGGCAAAGATATTGGCTGAAAAAGTCTCAACCTGATACATAATCAAGGATAACAAATGGATTACAAAAGACTTTCGACAGAGCTTTTCCAGTATAAGTACTTAATTAGAAGCACTTTCCGTAAATGACCGGTAAGAGGGTAAGTGGGCGTTAACAAATCCGTTGCGGTTGGAGAGCCTGCAACGGGGGGTTAACAGCAGCAGAAAGCTACTATCAAAACACGAAATCTAAATTAGAACTGCCCCGACCTTTCTTAAAGAATTAAGCATCCTTTTTAGGCACCGTCCTAAACACAATGTCCCACAACACCGAGCTTACCCCAAAGCCTTTATCAGGCACTTTATAATGGTGCAAATGGTGGCTTCTCCACAGTGCTTTTAAGAAAAATGGTGGCGCAATGGCGTGAATCGCAAAATGCATAGAACCATAGACTAGATAGCCAAACAAGAAGCCCGGGAAGAAAGCAAGTACATTCCAGCCCATTAAGAAATAGAACAAGGAATACAGTATGCAGGCAACTAAAATACTAGGGACAGGCGGCATGAATAACCTCTCTTTATCACGTGGGAATTCATGATGAACTCCGTGCATGGTATAAACAAATTTCTTGGCCTTCGGCGACTCCACAATCATGTGAAAAACCTTCCGGTGCATCACGTACTCAAACAAACTCCAGCCCAATACACCAAGAATAAACAATAAAATCTCCCGGCCAATGCCCAAACCTTTGTAAGACGCGCCATAATAAAGCAAAGCAACAATCACAGGTAGGTACATACTGTATATCACCACAGGATGTGTCTTGGTCATGTTCTCCATCAATTCATTCTGGAACAACCGAGCCTGCCCCTTATTCTTTATTTTATCGAAATCCATTTCCCTGCAAAAATAAGCACTTTGATAGGTTTGGGGAGGGTTTTTTAACCAAGTTTCAGAACTACGATCTGTCGCTACAATTCTATATGAAATTCCAAGCGCTTGCCCCCCCGAAGGACCACCACAGTAGTTTTTGCTCCTTCTTGTTCGTGGCTCAAGGCTTCCATGTAGGTCTGTATGCCTTTCACCTTATCCTTACCCAATTGAATGATGATATCGCCTGTTTGCAGTCCTGCCTTTTGTGCCGGACGGTTGTCAATGATGCCATCTATTCGCAGCCCTTCTCCTTCCCATGAATAATCGGGCATGATACCGAGCGTTACTTTAAAACTTACCCTTCCCAAATTCGATGTCTTTGTCTTAGTAAAACGCGGGCGGGGCGCGGCATCCAGGGAAGTAACAATCTTTTCAATTCCCCGAATCACCAATATTTCTCCGGGATAATTTATCTTATCCGCATCATCACTTGGCTTGTGATAATCGCTGTGCGTACCCGTAAAAAAGAACAGAACCGGTATTCCCTTTTCGTAGAAAGAAGTATGATCTGAAGGACCGATGCCTGAAGAATCAATCTTTAAATTGAAGCCTTGCCTTTTAAGACTTGCTGCCGCCATTCCCCAACTTGGCGAACTCCCAACACCACCGACCGTCAATGCCTTTGTGCTATCCACCAAACGCCCTACCATATCCATGTTTATCATGTAGGCAATATGCGTGCTGTCCATCCCAGTATTTTTAGCAAAAGCCTTGCTGCCAAGCAAGCCTAATTCTTCACCACTAAAATGCAAAAGCAGATAATTATAGTTCTTGAGTTTGGATTTTTTCAGCCATTTCCCAAGTTGCAGTAAAGCCGCCGTTCCGCTGGCATTGTCGTCTGCGCCGTTATGGATTTGAGGTACTTTTCCAGTGTATAAAGAGCCGCCATCTTCGCCATGCCCAAGATGGTCGTAATGCGCACCCAGCACCACTGTTAGCGGTTGATGATTGTCTATAAATGCAGCCACATTGTAGCCCGTTAGCTTCTTGGTTTCGAGATGAACATTAAGGTTCACTTCTAAGAAACTTGCCCCGCCGTCGACGAGGACTTTCCATTCTCTATTCCCAACAAAAACAACCGGAATAGGAAGCGAATCCAACTCCGATTTTGGGTTATATTTTAAGGGATATTTTGCTCCATAATTGTCGTAAAACACGACCGCCTTCGCACCCGCCTTTGCTGCTTCATCGGCTCGAGTCCAGGCTTTCTTTT
>JBDTKK010000196.1:0-4691 GCA_039935335.1 Chitinophagaceae bacterium | reverse complement strand
GTCTATGCCATTAGCTGTTTACCATTACACCAGCCTGCATCATTAAAAACGGCAGCGCCTTTTCATAGTTCAGTTCGGGATATTCTAAACCCAACGCCCTTAGGTTCTTGTAATAAATCTGATGTTGCTCGTAATAATTCTTTTCGCTTGGCAGGAACCATGCTTTCCTGTCCAACTTCTGCGCTAAAAACCATTTCTCCAGCAGCCGTGCTGTTCTACCATTTCCATCATTCCAAGGGTGGATAGCGTGCAGGATTGATTAGACATGGGGCTAAGTACAACTGCTGGACTGCGCCGGTTTATTCCTTCACAAATTGCCCATGTTCGCTCATCCTTGCATTTCCAAGCCTAAGGTAATATCTGCCACTTGGCAAAGCTGACACATCAATCCTGATTACTCTGTCTGGGCAATTCCGAACAAGCATCTTTCTACCGGTTACGTCAAAAATCTGAAGTTCGCAGAAGCCGCCTTCTGAACGCTCAATCCGGATTTCATTCGTTGCCGGATTCGGGTATATTTTGAAACTATTTGCAGGCGATAATGTTGAAACAATCACTGGATGTGCGCCACTATCTCCATAGTGATGCGTATAAACCGGTGCCAAGAAGGAATTGCAGGGAATCCTATGACTTAGCAAAACTGAGTTTCCTTGTTTAGAAAAGCAAACAGCAAACCTTACGCTATGAGCGCCCAAGCCACATACTGTCCCTGTACGCCCCACGCCCTCCACATCTCCTCTGGTGAAATTGATGCTATCATTGTTGTAGGCGGGTCGCACTCGCTTAAGCGCCATGCTTCCGAGGTAAACACTGTCGACCTGGGCTACAACACAGTTACCTGAATACTGAAATGTATCGCCGATTGCCTGCATATTCCCCCAATCATTTTGAAGTATGTCATATCCAATGGCCGGATTAAATAGCCATATTTTATGCGAACTGTCTTCACGAACAAAGTACATAGCTTGAAGGCGGGTAAGCGTGTCGATGAACCCGTTCCAGTCAAAGATAGAATCAAGTCTGTATTCATACTGCCTGTAGTACCAATTGCTGCCTATTAGCGAATCCCCGTCAAAGTAATGGGTGTAATATGAATTTGTGGCATAAAAACCATTAAAACCAAAACCCGCATATTCTTTAAATACAGACGTGGAATCAAAATAGTAATGGTATTTTGTTTGGGCACGTGTGCTGAGCGTTAGGATTACAAGTAACAGGGCCAGCAAAATTGATTTTTTCATAGTCGGTTTGTTATTTTTTTTAGCCTAATTCGCCGTTGTTAGTGTGCTACAGCCGCGAGAACAATCTGCATTGCACGGTGATTTCCCCTCCAATGAAATTCCGTTTTTCACTATCCGCACTACAAACATACATCGACTTCACACCTGCATGGAAAACTAACGCGAAAGGCTGGACTGCATTTTCGCGCCAGTCGGACAAAAAAAAGGCGCGTAGCCCAAGCCACGCACCTTTCTACCTAAAAAAATATTGAATTAAACGACCATTGTATCTAGTACGCTATTCATAGTGCGAACAGCTTCAGCGCTCTTGTTGAATAGCGCCATTTCTTCGTCGTTAAGTTTGAGGTCAATTACTTTTTCCCAGCCATTTTTCCCAACGATTACCGGTACACCGATGCAAATATCATTCTGGCCATATTCACCTTCGAGCATCACGCAGCAAGGCAAAACTTTACGCTCATCGCGGATGATAGCCTCTACCAAAGCCGCACCACAAGCGCCTGGAGCATACCATGCAGAAGTGCCAAGCATTTTAGTCAAAGTAGCACCACCAACCATTGTATCAGCAGCTACTTTCTTCAATTGATCTTCGGAAAGGAAATCAGAAACCAGAGCACCATTGAGGGATGCAAGACGAGTTAGTGGAATCATGGTTGTGTCACCGTGGCCACCAACAACGGTAGCGTGCAAATCGCCTTGGGAGCAATTGAGTGCTTGTTGCAAATAAGTCTTGAAACGGGAACTATCCAGCATTCCGCCCATACCGATAATGCGGTTTTTAGGAAGTCCGGTTGCTTTCAAAGTAAGGTAAGTCATCGTATCCATCGGGTTGGAGATAACGATGATGATGGTTTCAGGGGAATGCTCGAGCAAACTTTTAGCAACACCTTCTACGATTTTTGCGTTGGTGCCTATCAGTTCTTCGCGGGTCATTCCTGGCTTCCGTGGGATGCCTGAAGTGATGATGCAAACAGAAGAACCTGCTGTTTTGCTATAATCGTTGGTGCTGCCAGTCACCCGAGTGTCGCAGCCACGGAAGGAGCTAGTCTGCATAATGTCTAATGCTTTTCCTTCTGCAAACCCTTCTTTGATGTCCAACAATACAAGTTCTTGAACGAGTTCATTCCTCGCGATGTTATCTGCGCAAGTTGCGCCTACAGCGCCGGCGCCTACTACTGTTACTTTCATTTATCGATGATGTTTTTTGATTGAAAATTGGTGCAAAGATAAGCTCATCGCATTTCAACGATTTTTTGAAGTAGGAAGCTTGCCTCGACCTTAACAGCCGAGAATATTTTCTTCAAATCAGATTATTGCCTTCGTTCTGCTTCCAGTTTTACACCTTTGCGCACTTCATGAATACTCGTACCAAAGCGCTACTTGCTTATGCATACATCGCAATTGCCTGGGGCACTACTTACTATGGTATCAGTGTAGCGGTCAAATATTTCCCGCCTTTTTTCATGGCAGGGGTTCGTCAGTTTATTTCTGCCATCATTATTTTGGTCATTGCACTGTGGCGGAATAAAAACATCAACCTTTCCAAGCAAAATTTGTGGCGGAATGCGGTCATTGGTTTTTTGATGATTACTGTTGGTAATGGTGTGGTGAGCTGGGCGGAGATGTATATTCCGAGCGGTGTTGCGGCTTTGGTGTGTAGTATGATGCCCATAGCTGCGGTCATTCTGAACCTACTTTTTTCGAAGGCCGAACGACTGAATATTATTGTCATTTTTGGGATGCTTTTAGGCTTTTGTGGCGTGGCATTTATCTTTCATAATGATGTTCATTCACTTACAAATCGGGCGTATCTTTTTGGGGTAATAGCTACGCTGCTGGCCACTTTTGGCTGGGCTGGAGGGAGTATCTTGAGCAAGAAATGGAGCGATGTCGTCAATCCAATTTCTGATGCTGGGGTTCAAGTTGGTTTTGGGGCCATTTTCCTTTTTCTGTGGAGTCCATTTACTGATGATTTTTCAATGATGGACTGGCATAATCCAGATGGATTATTGGCTTTACTCTACCTAATTATTTTCGGTTCTGTCCTCGCATTTACAGCCTATCGATATGCGCTGAAGGAACTCCCTGTGGGCTTCGTGACGAGTTATGCATATATTAATCCTTTGGTGGCGGTCGTTGTTGGGGCCTTTGCAGGAGAATTAGTCACTGTATGGACTTTGATTTCCTTTGTAAGTATTATTTCAGGTGTGGTAATTGTACGCGCCGGCTACGCAAAGCAATTGAAAAAAAGTAAACATCCCGGTCTTCATGAATCTCCAAACTGAGTACCTAATTACAACAGATAAAAGCCAGATGAACCCCGACGATATCCATCATTGGCTAGCTAAAGAATCGCATTGGGCGAAGGGTATGCCACGCGAGCTTTTTCAAACGGCTTTCGATAATTCCTTTGCTGTTGGTGCTATGAAAGATGGCCGACAAATTGGCTATGCAAAACTAGTAACTGACTATGCAACTTTTGCGTATCTCGGAGACGTGTATGTGCTGCAAAGCCATCGTGGGCGCGGCTTAGCGCATATTATGATGGAAGAATTGATGAGCCAGCCTTGGGTAAAAGATATTCGTCGCTTGATGCTTTCTACTAAAGATGCGCACAGTATTTATGCGAAATTTGGGTTCTCGCCGCTTCGCTTTCCCGATAGGATAATGGAGATTTTGCGGCATCATTCTTACGAAAATCCCGACTACACGCCATGAGTTTTTTAGCTACGAGTATCTATCAATTCCAGCATTACAAAGAGCTGGCAGAAAAGGCAATGCTTCAAATTTCGGACACAGATTTTTTGAAATCGGCTGATGACGCAAACAATAGTCTGGTGGTGTTGATAAAGCATTTGCATGGCAATATGCTCAGTCGTTTTACCAATTTCCTAGCAGAAGATGGGGAGAAAGTCTGGCGGCAACGCGACAATGAGTTTGAGTATGAAGTCCTGGACAGGAAAAGTGTGATGATGCTCTGGGAAGAAGGCTGGGTTTGCGTTTTGGACAATATTCGCTCCTTAATGGAAGAAGACTTAAGGCGAACAATTTTCATTCGGAGTGAGCCAATGGAAGCTGGAGATGCCATCTTACGGCAACTGATGCACTACGCCTACCATGTGGGGCAAATCATTTGGTACTGTAAAGGAATTGCAGGGGAAAATTGGAAGACTTTGAGCATTCCCAAAGGGGAATCCAAAGCCTATAATGACGAGATGAAAGAAGCGAAGCGGGAATAGGAGATTTTTACCACGGAGACACAGAGGTATGGTGCTTCACAGAGTGGGTGGCAGTAGTATAGAGAGCACAGAGCGGGGAGAACGCGGCGGACATTAAATGCTTTGTAGTAATGGCAGATTCAGCTCTTCAAGTGACCGCAATTTCTGGTCGGCTATACTAAATCGTGGATCATCAAAATGAAGCGCATCGGGAACGGCAATAGCCTTCATC
>JBDTKK010000195.1:0-5558 GCA_039935335.1 Chitinophagaceae bacterium | reverse complement strand
GCGTGGAAAAATAGCTCTTGGTGTAGCACAAATAATATACAGCGTCGAGTAGTGAAGTCTTGCCACTACCATTTGCTCCAGTAATACAGGTTATTTTTTTAGAAAATCCAAAGCTTTGAAAGCTGTAATTTCGAAACTGCGTAAGGGATATTTTTTGGAGCTGGGACAATTGGTGATTCTTTGGAATTATTTTTTTTTATAGAAGAACATGGAAGTGCAAGAAGCAAAGAGTATCTTTTGCTTATTTTAAACGAATGTCAATGCGACGCTGCTTCTCCCAAATTCTCCAAGAAATCTCGGAATCTGCGTTTCACATTTTGAAGCTTTTTTGTTTGGAAATCTCGCCTATCATTTTCTATCGCAAAAGTACAACCCTACACTTGTAAGAGCGTTTCTTTAGCTCACTCCTTTTCGCCCTTGAAAATCAACAACAAAAAAGTACTTCCTTTTACCCTTTGCCTCTTTCACAGAAACAAGCTATTTTCGCACAAAATTCTACTAATAGTGTCCACGTCCTTCGGAAAAGAAACCTACCTGTATTGGTATGAAACTATGCTGCTCCAACGCCGTTTCGAAGAAAAGGTAGGTCAGCTTTATGGAATGCAGAAAATCAGAGGGTTTTGCCATCTCTACATTGGGCAGGAAGCTGTTTCTGTAGGGTGCAAGACGGCCATTCGCGACGATGATAACATGATTACCGCTTACCGCGATCATGGTCTCGCCATTGTGAAGGGAATTTCTCCAAAGGAATGTATGGCAGAGCTTTATGGAAAAGCTACCGGCTGTACCAAAGGGAAAGGCGGCTCCATGCACTTTTTTAGTAAAGAAAAACGATTCTTCGGCGGCCACGGTATTGTGGGCGGCCAAATTGGCCTCGGCGCAGGTATCGCTTTTGCCGATCAATACAACGATAACGACCGCGTTACGCTATGCTTTTTTGGTGATGGTGCTTCGCGTCAGGGAATGCTTCATGAAGCCTTCAACATGGCAATGTTCTGGCATCTACCTGTCATTTTCATTTGCGAGAACAACCATTATGCAATGGGTACTTCCGTAGAAAGAACTTCCAAAGTCCTTGACCTATACCGCATGGCTGATGCCTACGATATGCCTGGCGATACGGTGGACGGCATGAGCTGCGAAGCCGTACATACTGCTGTAGAGCGTGCTGTAAAACGTGCTAGAGAAAAAGGCGGCCCCACTTTTTTAGAAATAAAGACTTATCGCTACCGCGGCCACTCCATGAGCGACCCGGCGAAATATCGCAGTAAGGAAGAGCTCGAAGATTACAAGGAAAAAGACCCTATCAATGAGGCTTTGAAGAAAATTCAAGACGAGAAATGGGCAACCGATGAAGAGATAGAAGCAATAAATGAAAGAGTGCGTCAGGAGGTGGAAGAAGCGGTCACTTTTGCTGAAGAAAGCCCATGGCCGGACGATAGCGAAGTGTTTAAAGACATTTACGTGGAAGACGATTATCCCTACATCACCGATTAAGCTATGATAAATCGAAAGTGTTTTCCCCCTTTCGTTTCTCCATTTTTAAATAGAACCAAACAACGTGAAAGCCGCTATCATTGCGGTTTCCCACATTCCCAACCGAATATCAATTCAGCAATTATCCTTTAAATGTCAACGACAAAAAGACCGAAGCCACTTAGCGAACGCACTACCAAGCGGGGCAATACAGACCCGATGGAGCAAATCCAGTTTTACTACGAAACCCACAAGAAGACGATTAATGGTGTGAGTACAGCAGTTGTGCTTATTGCTGTAGCAGTTTTTGGCTATTTCCGCCTGTATCTCGCGCCCAGAGAGGCTAAGGCTTCCTCCAAAATTTTTTATGCGCAGGAATTCTTTGCAGCCGATTCTTTAGATCGCGCCCTTCAAGGTGATGGCCAGCACGCAGGTTTCCTCAAGATTATCCGCGATTACAGCGGTACCAAAACAGCGAATCTGGCGCATTACTACGCGGGTATTTGTTACTTGCATTTGGGAGATCCAAAGAAGGCAATTAAGCAACTGGAAGATTTTGACGGTAAAGGCACTTTACTTGCTACTGCTGCGGAAGGTGCTTTGGGCAGCGCTTATCTGGATGATGGAAAGGTGGATAAAGCCATTTCTTCGTACAAGAAAGCAAGTGAAAATCAAAACGACATCGCACAGACACCGATGTATTTGCAGAAGCTTGGTGTAACGTATGAAATTGCGAAAAGGCCAGACGATGCCAAAGCTGCGTACATCCGGATTCGTGATAATTTCCCTACTAGTCCACAAGCCCGCGATATCGATAGGACGCTTGCAAGACTCGGCGTGCTTAACTAATAAATTTTCTCGCTCAAAAATTCTTAAAACGCAGTCCTGGTGAGGGATTGCGTTTTTTTGTTTTAAAAAATATTCGTCCAAATTATGGCTCTATCCTCCGCCAGTGCTACTCTGTTTGATACTGCTTCTTTAAGCAAACTGCAATACGCGAAAATTGCTGTTGTCGGCACGGAATGGAATGAGAAAATAGTGGAAGAATTGTTTGCCGGATGCCTGCGAGTTTTTGAGCAACATAACGTAAAGATCATCCACAATCTCCGAGTTCCAGGCGCTGTGGAATTACCGTATGCCTGTTCAGCGATAAGTAAACGCGCTTATGAAAAGCCGGAAGCTATCATCGCGCTGGGAGCGGTTATCAGAGGAGGAACGCCACATTTTGAATACGTTTGTGAAAGTGTTGTCCAAGGTTTAACTAGCCTCAATACCAACGGCGAAATCCCCATTATTTTTGGCGTGCTTACTTTGGATAATGAAGCACAGGCTTGGGAGAGATTGGGCGGTGCACATGGCCACAAAGGCGAAGAAGCGGCATTGGCAGCTTTGAAAATGATAGCGTTTAAACGCACCATCGAAGTAGTCCAGCTTCCTTACTAAAGCCTTGAAGATTTTAATAGAAAATAGTACAAATAATGACGCATAGAGTTCAGCTTTTTATCCCTTGTTTTGTGGACCAAATGTACCCACACACCGGCCTGAACATGGCGCGGATACTGGAGAAAATAGGTTGCGAGGTAAGTTATAATCCCAAACAAACCTGCTGTGGACAACCCGCTTTTAATGCCGGATATTGGGACGATGCTCGGGCGGTGGCAGCCAAGTTTTTGGAAGACTTTGACCAAGAATTTTACATCGTTGCACCCAGCGGCTCCTGCACTGGTTTTGTGCGCAACTATTATGAGAAGCTTTTTGAAAACAGTGAGGAGAAAAACAAGTCGGCCAAGGTGCGTGCCTATCTCTATGAATTTACCGAGTTTTTGGTGGATGTTTTGAAAGTAGAAGATTTGGGTGCGGTGTTCAAAGGCAAGGCAACCTACCATGATGCTTGCGGAGCGCTACGGGAATGCGGCGTGAAATCACAACCAAGAAAATTACTGAAAAATGTACAGGGTTTGGAGTTGGTAGAAATGGGCGAATGCGAGACCTGCTGCGGCTTTGGCGGCACGTTTGCGGTGAAGTTTGAACCCATTTCCATCGGTATGGCGCAGACGAAAGTGCAGAGTGCTATCAATACTGGCGCGGAATACATGATCACGACCGACGTGAGCTGTATGATGCATATTCAAGGTTATATCGACAAGTACAATCTACCGATGAAGACCATTCATATTGCGGATGTGTTGGCGGATTCGATGCTGGAAGATTAAGCCTACTTCGTTTGGTATTTCCAGTGCCTCGATTTGCCTTCTTGTAGTTGAGAGAAGGTTTCATTCATGCGCTTTTCGCGGGTGGCTTCCGTCTTGGCTTCGGTTATCCATTCCAAGTATTCCCGTCGATGAGAAGCAGCGAATTTTTGCCAAGTTTCGTCGGCGAGTTTGTCCTTTTTTAGCCGAGTCGTGAAATAATCCGGTTCAGGAATTTCACGCTTGGGGATTGCTTTCTTCCTGGTAGAATGTTCTGCTTTAATCCCATCTTCATTTAGGCGCATCGCTTCGCGCAGCAAGGCTTTCAAGTCTTTGTCTTTCGGTAAATCTTGCAAGGAAGTCATCTTGCCGAAGCTGCCCATACCGACAGCTTCATTCAATTTCAAAACACCGTTTGGGTCCGCCAGTAAGGTAGCTTTCCAAAAGCCAAAACTGCAATGGTTTTTAAAGGATGCCATGCCACACATTGCTCCTAGATATTCGAAATGCGGCATGCCCCATTTTATAGTTTCCTGCACTTCGGGACAAACCTCATGAACCAATTCGCGAACATGCTCCAAAAGAGGCCGTGCAAAATCAGCGGCTTTTGCGATGTAGGCATCGATGCGCGGATCAAAAGTGGACATGGGCGACTTTGATTTCTTGTAAAAATAGAAGAGCGAATTCATTTTCTTTCTTGAAAATAAAATAGAATTCCTCAACAATCAATGCTCTCTAAATTCATTTTCCTAAATCTCCGTGTAACTCCGTGCCTCCGTGTCTCCTTGGTGAAAAAGCTAATTTACCTTCGCTATTTCCTGCCAAGAAAATTCCTTTTGAACCTGTTACTTCGTTTTTCTAAGTTTTGCCGATTGGTAGGTATTTCAGCATTGCTTTTATGCAGTTCTTTTATAGCTAAAAGCCAGACCGATACCGCTAATATTGTCTTGCAAGATGCTTCAGAAGAAGTACATTATGAGCTTACGCCGGGTACACAATTCGTACATGTCAGGCAATTTACCATTAAAGAATACAAGGCCTTAAAACGACCCGCAACTATTACGGTGAGCGATAATTACGATAACCTAAAAAGAATTGATAGGGTAGAGTATTCCATCAATGGCAGACGGCAGCGGCATCTTACTCCGGAGTACGCACAAAGGGGCGACACCAACGCCGCTTATTCCGACAAGCGAATTTGCTATTTTGAAGTGCCTTTTGCCAAAAAAGGAAGTCAGGCGAAAGTGAAATGGACTGCAACCATCCAAGACCCGCGCTACCACAACCGAATAGATTTTCTAGACGATTTCTTCACTGAAAAGAAGACTATTTCTGTGGCTGTACCTGCCTGGCTGGATTTGGATATTGAAGAGCACAACCTCTTGAGCTATGACATGGAACTGCAAAAGGAAGTGAAAGATGATGAGATAATTTGGACTTATTCTATCCGAAATGCTCAGTCGGCTAAGTCGGTATTAGATTTAACCGGAAATGACTTGGACTTGCCTTATTTGTTGTTGGTGGTGAAGAATGTGCAGTAGGGGTGAATTAAAAATTAAAAATGCAAAATTAAAAAGCCCGCCAGATGTAGAAAAGGTGGAGAGAGGAAAAGGACCTAAGGCGTGATTCGTGTCTTCAGGAACCTTTTGATAATTTGGGCGTGCCCGCAAGCCTGCCTCCCAATCGTCGTCATAAAAGACGAGCGTGTCTTTAGGCAGGCTGCGGTCAGGCTATCCACTCCAATCTTTTTTATTCGCCCACGAGCGTTGTTGAAAAAGCAAAGGGAATCGATGGGCGAAATCTCGGCTGAGCCGAGACCGTTCCTATCCTTCACGCAAAATCGATATTCTAAATCCTTCGCTTAAAACAAGAATTGAAAGTGCGGCCTACCGG
>JBDTKK010000194.1:0-3611 GCA_039935335.1 Chitinophagaceae bacterium | reverse complement strand
ATATTGTTTGCGCAGGTTTTCGACCCGTATGGCAGGTGTAGAATTTTTTATCAAAATGAAGCCACGGAATTACTAGTCGAAGGTCATCTTTTTCACGAGTGATTTGGGTAATTCAGGCAACATTTTACGAGGCAACAAGAACGAAGTCAGCTCCGCCATTTCTTTGAAGATATAGTGACTATCGGCGGCTTTTTGCAGATAATCCGCGCCAGTACTGCCTCCTGTCCCCGTCCGCTTGCCAATGGTGCGTTGCACCATGTGGATATGACGGTGACGCCACATCGATAAATGCTCGTCCACTTCCAGCAAAGTGCTCAACAATTCAAAGGGCAAATGCATCAAAGGATAATCGCGGTAAAGCATGATAAACAGGGCATTCTGCGACGCTTCGAAACTAAAACTACGGCCTTCTGGATAGCTTTCTTTGGAATGGAAAAGCATATCGTAAGTCTTGAGATTATTCCCCTCACCAGGACGCAAACTATCGGCATATGCAATGCGATATTGCTCCCAGAAACCGGCTTCATCAGGCCATGCAGTCTTGTCTTTCGCGAAAGGCATACGCTCTAGCCAAGAGTTAATCAGCACCAAAAGTGACTTCTGACTTTCGGCATCTTTCACACGCTGAATGTCTGCTTTCGAGAGTTGAGAAAGGTAATATCCTTGTCCGAAACGGGCGTTGTAAGTAAGACCTAATGCTGCTTCAATCATCTTAAACTGAATACTTTGAAAACCGGAAGCTGGTCGTAATAAATCGCGGAAATCCAGGAAATCAAGCGGTGTCATCGTCTCGATGATGGTCATCTGATTCACCGAAAGTTCTAGAATCCTACAAATACGTTTCAGGCGATGTACGCTGTTGTACATGTCCGGTGAGCTGTTTTGGATTTCATCTTTCAAAAAGACTTTCCGAATCACATCAAGTTCAAAGAGTATTTCTTTAAACCACAGTTCGTATGCCTGATGGATAATGATGAATAACATTTCGTCACTCGCAGGTTCGCCTTCCTTATCGCTTTCAGGCTCTTGCGCGTTGAGAATTTTGTCGAGTTGCAGATACTCGCTATAATATACTGGAGGGCGTTCTTTAAATTCCATGGGCGTAAAATTACACAATCCTTTCACGAAAAAAAAGACGCTGGTCAAACGATTTTTGTATCATTGTAAAATGAATTCCGCTTACAAGTTCGAGATAGATAAAGCGCAACTAAAAGTATTCGTTGCGGCAGCCGAATACGACAAGGCTTTTGATATCCTGACCACCCCGCTGCATGAATGGCTTTATGAGAAGCAAGATTTTGAAGCTTTGGATAGTCGTTCGACTTTAGAACAACTCATTTTGGGCTTCGATTATATAAAAATGCAAGTAGGGCAGGGCGGCTTCATTCAATTCTTGCAGAATGGGTATGCTCCACTTTTGCCCATGGTTATTGAGAAAGCTCACGAACTAAAGATGCAGTCGGCGATGATTAAAGTGTTGGATGATGCATTGAAGGTTTATGTATTGAATATCAATGTTTTGGCAAAAGAAACGAATGTTGAGGAATTCGGCAAACTCTATGAAGAATTCAAGGAATTTGAGGCTTTGGAAAAGGAGTTTGAGGCTTTGAGCTTGGGTTTTGAAAAAGAGATTTGTGAGAAGATTATTGTCAGAATCGCGGATTAAGGTGATTAAAGGATTTCAGAAAAGTGGTTTGTGAGGAAAGGTATCACGGCATAAAAAAATATGGAGGATCTTAAAATCCGTATAATCTGCGATTCAGACAAGCTCAAAATAATTGCTTTGAATTAACCATTCTTCCAGCTTAGATTTCGTACTTTCGCGCCTCAAATTTTTCTAGATAAGAAATCAATGATTTTTTTGAAAGAAAATCAATTATTAGTCCAATGTTATCAGTACAAAATCTATCACTTCGCTACGGAAAGCGCGTATTGTTCGAAGATGTAAATCTCCGTTTCACCGAAGGTAATTGCTACGGCATTATCGGTGCCAACGGCGCCGGCAAATCTACGTTTTTGAAGATTTTGAGTGGAGAAATCGAGCCCACTACTGGAAAGGTTGAAATTTCAAAAGGGCAAAGAATGAGTGTTTTGAATCAAAACCACTACGAATTTGACAATATTTCGGTCTTGGAAACTGTTATGCGCGGCAATACTAAGCTGTTTGAAATCATGGCCGCTAAAGACGCATTGTATGCCAAAGAAGATTTCAGCGAAGAAGATGGTATTAAGGCCGGTGAATTAGAAGGGATTTTCGCGGAAATGGATGGCTGGAATGCAGAAAGTGATGCTGCAACCTTGTTGAGCAATCTTGGTATTAAAGAAGAATTTCACTTGAAACTCTTGAAGGAATTGGATGGTAATCAAAAGGTTCGGGTGCTTTTGGCACAAGCACTTTTTGGCGATCCAGATATCCTGCTCTTGGACGAGCCTACCAACGATCTGGACTTAGAAACCATTGCCTGGCTGGAGAATTTCTTGGCAGATTATGAGAAAATCGTACTAGTCGTTTCCCACGATCGTCACTTTTTGGACACCGTTTGTACCGCCGTTGCCGATATTGATTTTGGTAAAATATCCATTTTTACAGGTAACTATTCCTTTTGGTATGAAACGAGCCAGTTGATACTCAAGCAGCGCGGAGACCAGAACAAGAAGGCCGAGGAAAAAGTAGCCGAATTGAAGGAGTTTATTGCGCGATTCTCGGCCAATGCTTCTAAGAGTAAGCAGGCAACCAGTCGGAAAAAGGCCTTGGATAAGATTAAGCTTGACGACATGAAGCCGAGCAATCGGAAGTATCCTGCCATCTTGTTCAACAACCAGGTGCGGGATGCCGGCGACCAGATTATAGAAGTAAAGGATTTGGCGAAAACGGAGCACGGAGAATTGTTGTTTAAGAACATTTCCTTTGATGTGAAGCGCGGACAGAAGATTGCAATACTTGCAGAGAACTCCTTGGCTACCACGGCTTTCTACAAGATACTTGCAGGAGAGCTTAAGCCTGATGCAGGTTCTTATCGTTGGGGAGTGACTATTACAAATACTTACCTTCCAAACGACAATACAGAATACTTTGCCGGAAAGAAAGAGAATTTGATAGATTGGTTGCGCCAGTATTCGGAGGAAAAAGACGAGACTTTCATCCGTGGATTCTTGGGCAGAATGTTATTTTCGGGCGAAGAAACCTTGAAAAATTGTGAAGTGTTGAGTGGGGGAGAGAAGATGCGTTGTATGATGAGCCGGATGATGATGTTGAAAGGTAATGTCTTGCTGATGGACGAACCCACCAACCACCTGGACTTGGAAAGCATTACTGCCTTGAATAACGGCATGAAGGATTTCCGGGGCACAATCTTGTTCACCACGCGCGACCATGAATTAGCGCAAACCGTTGCGGACCGTATTATTGAAATCACGCCAAATGGCATTATTGACCGCGAAACCAGCTTTGACGAATACCGTGAAGATGAGCGCATTAAAGCTGTGAGAGCGGAGATGTACGGGGAATTAATTCAAAATTAAAAAGTAAAAAGTAAAAAGATTTGCTGTAGGTTTGCGAGAGCTGAAGGAAGATTTGGGTTCGCGTGCGCAAGCATCAATTCTAACTCTCA
>JBDTKK010000193.1:0-3110 GCA_039935335.1 Chitinophagaceae bacterium | reverse complement strand
AACTGGCGTGATGATTGGTGGCAAACCCGCTGCACGTATGGGCGATAGCTGTGCGCATGGAGGTGTCATTATGGGAGGTTGTCCTACGGTATTGATAGGCGAGGCAGGTGGTGGAGGCGGAGGTGGTATTGCATTAATGCCAGTTAAAGTGATGCTGGACGTGATGCATTCAATGCCTGTCTATGTGCAGAAGGAAATTTCACAAATTATTAGTGCTAAGAACGCTGCCGAGTATGGCCAAGCTTTGATGCACAACGTGGCTACTTGTCCAATTTGTTCTAAACAATACAACAAATGATATGTATTAGCAATGCCCAAATAAATTTGCTTAATAGCATCCCTCTGGAGATATTTCTGAAAAAGGTTGCTCGATTTATCCGGGAACAAATTCCAGAAGAAGCAGCGCACTACACGCATCTGGAGTTGTTTGTTCGCGAGCAATATGTTGCTGCCAAAAAAGCAGGTTGCAGAACAGAGAGGGAAATTGTTCAGTTTATTCTTGACAAGGTATTTTATAAAACTCGATAATTATGGTAGGAAGGATAAATGAAACATTCAGGGATGCGCCGCCGCCCACTGCAAAGCAGGGATGCCCTCCGAAAGCCGCGCCGCCTGTCTCAAAAGTGTTGAAGGCTTATTTCGCAATAGCGAAAACGTCTCTTCCTCCAAAAGGAAAGAAAAGCCCGGTAGAAGTTAATCTACAGCGTATAAATGAAGCAGTGGTAGAGCAGAAGGTTTATATTGTTGTAGAAACGTCTAATCTTAAAGGAGGCACTATTTCTGTTGAAATACAAGGCAGCAATGAGAAATCTATTGTTGCTTTAAATGAGTCGCTCGGTGTATTAGAAGGAGGTACAGAAAAAACGTTATTTACGGCGTCTGTTGGAAATTGGGCATCTAAAACTACTGAATATTCTAATGCCGCCTCCTTCGCTAATAAAACAATAATTGAAATTTTGCTAACGCCCGCTTCAAAAGATAAATTGAAAGAATGGCGGTCTACAATTGGCAAGGCAGGCAACAAGAAAGCATATTTGCATCTGAAAGTGACAGCTCAAGGTGGCAATCAAACTGAATATAGTGTCGAGGATGACAATCTTCCAAGTCCGAGTAATGAAAACGGAGTATTCTTAAACCATAAGGATAGTTGGCTTAACTTACATGCGTGCTACTGTACGGCAGATGTTTCCATCGAAATCCTACAGGCGGTTGGTGTCTCGACTGCAAGAGCAACAGAGTTTTTGGATGCTATAAATTCCACTTTTAAAAGCTACTCGCTAAATAGTTGTCTAAAGAAGATACATTTTTTGGCTCAAACTATCCATGAATCAGGTGGGTTTAGACTGGTTGTTGAAGGAGGTGTGGGTGAGGAAGCATACGGCGGTTATATCGGAAGAGGAATTATGCAACTCACTACAAAGGATAATTATGAAGCGTATGAAGCCTATGAGAATGCGAATTTTTCCTCCATTCCTGAAAAGGACTTCACGTCTTCACTCGCGAAAAAGCAACAATTGGAACAATTACCTTACTCCGTCCGAAGTGCTGGTTGGTATTGGGATGTAAAAATGGGTCTTAACACGTATGCTGCTCAAAATGACTTCATCTATATGACTAGGTTGGTAAACGGAGGGTTTAACGGCTATAATGACCGGCAAACAAACCTCGCCCTTGGTTTTAAAAACATTTACAATAATTGTATAAACGACTCTGGCAAGAATACCACCTACCTACTTTCTACATCAGCTGGAAATAATGAAGCAAGAGCTTGCTTTGCTTGGGGGTTATGGCATGACGCGGCAATAGGTAAAGGCGGCTGCACTCCTGATACAACATTAGCAATAGCTGGTTATTCAAGAGTACTACAAATTTTATCTGAAGACGCAACCGACGTGGATTGGTATAAAATAAAGGACGTTGCAGTATTTTCAAATCTGAAATACACTAATCCTAAAACCTTTAAAACCCATATAAAGGTGCGTGAAGCAGCTGCACAAAGACTAAAAATCTTAACAAATGTCAAATGATTTTTTAAGGAACAACGTAAGCGCAATTTGCGGAATAATTATCTTTTGTTGTCTTACGATTTTCGGTGCAAAGGCCCAAACTTGCCCTAAACACAATCCCAATATTTTTTATTATTCTTACCTTAGCAAATGCAATGTCGTTTTTCAGCAATCCGATAAGATGCACGCACGAATCACAATTGACAAAAAGACTTGGGACTGCGATATAAGAATTAATCATTTAGGCAAAGATTGGCTTAGCCTTTATAGTAAGGGAAAACTTATTTGCACCTATTTTTTTGACGAAGAAAGCTTATTTATTTTAAATAATCAATACCAATATCGCTGTGAAGATGCGAAATTAATTCAGTTGTCTGTATTACATGACACCACAATAAACGATGATTTTATTAATTATTTTCGAAATCGTGATTATATAATCAAGGATACAATTTCAATAGTCGCAAAAGCCGCTGTAATGAACCGAAATCAAGATTATAGTTTTTCCTTAGCACTACTCAATCAACTTATTCTGAAATACCCCAATAATGGAATTGCCTATCTTTATCTGTCGGATGCTTTAAACGGACTAAAAAGAAAAAGCGAGGCTGCAAAGGCATATTCCAGTTACAAAAAAATATTATTAGGTTCAGGGCGTAAAACGGAATATAGACCTTACTAAGTAAATTTGGAGCGTTCAACGGTTGGTATTACATTAGACTACATATTGCTTATAAATACCCTAAGTTGATGAAACCCTATTTTCCCTTTAACTATTTCAGTAAAATGAATTGACGATGATAGAACGTACTTTTACTCAATAAAACTTCGAACCTATGGGAAAACCTGCCGCAAGATTAACAGACATGCACGTCTGCCCAATGGTGACACCGGGAGTGCCACCGATACCGCATGTTGGCGGGCCAATAACTGGCCCAGGTGCACCAACTGTTATGATAGGTAAAATGCCTGCTGCTGTGATGGGCGACATGTGTGTTTGTGTTGGTCCGCCGGACACCATTATTTTGGGTTCAACTGGCGTGATGATTGGTGGCAAACCCGCTGCACGTATGGGCGATAGCTGTGCGCATGGAGGTGTCATTA
>JBDTKK010000192.1:0-3342 GCA_039935335.1 Chitinophagaceae bacterium | reverse complement strand
GGTTATATAATCAATACGGTCTTGGTCGTTAATGATTCCTGCTGTAGAGACTGCGTCTGTGTAGTTGTTAAAACCGTTTTCTGTGATTATGATTTCGGGTTTATTGTAATCTTGATTTAGCTTTTTTAGCAACTCTAATAATTTTCCAGAGTCGTCTCTTTGCCCCAGATACTTGTCTCTTTCGGGAGAAGAAGAGTTCACGTCATAAGGCCACCAACCTTGGCTGTTGTGCTGAACAGTGTTGATATGATAAAAATTAACGCCAATATAATCTATCGGTTGGCCAATGATTGCCATATCTTCGCTTTCGATATGCGGCATAATTAAGCCCTTCTCTTTGTACCAATTCCAAGCCAATTCAGGATATGTACCTTTCATAATCGGCTGTATAAACCAATCGTCGTGGCAAGCATTTATACGCTCTGCAGCTTTGATATCATCAGCACTGTCAGTCAATGGATAGCTGGGCTCAAAGGCGACGCTAATTCCTATTTTGCCTTTCATTTTCAATTTCCGAAACTCACTTACTGCTTTTCCATGTGCCAAATGCAGATGATGCGATACCAAAAGTGCGGTATTAATATCTTTGATACCCGGTGCAGACTTACCCAGAAAATTTCCCATAAACGTAATCACCCAAGCCTCGTTGTGCGTGCCCCAATACGAAACGTTGTTGCCCAATTCGGTAAACATCATTTTCGCATAGGTTGCAAAATGGTCGGTGGTTTCTCTATTTGCCCACCCTCCTTTGTCTTGAAGTTTCTGTGGCAAATCCCAATGATTTAAAGTCACAAGTGGTTGAATATTGTTCTCCCCTAGCAACCGAACAATCTTCTTGTAAAAATCCACTCCTTCTTGGTTCACTTTACCAGCACCATCGGGCATAATCCTAGGCCAAGAAACAGAAAAACGATACACACTTACATTCAGTTTTTTTAGAAGCGCAATGTCCTCTTCCACCCTGTGGTAATGGTCACAAGCAATATCGCCAGCAATCTTGGTATTGCCCGGTACATGGCAATACCTGTCCCAAATAGATTCGCCTTTCCCACCTTCTTGCCACGCTCCCTCTATCTGATATGCAGAAGTAGAAACGCCAAAAAGAAAATCTTTTGGAAAATGAAGCAGATTTTCCTTTTCTTTTTCCTGTTCCTTGCCTAGCGAAACAAAAGGAGTAAGCATAGATAGTGATGCTACTTTTAGTATTTTTCTTCTTGAAGGGTTATTCATTATTCAAGCTTTATTTGAGGTAATTGATAATTTTTACTACGATAAACTCAGTAACATGAAATCCAAAATTTCGTCAAATGCAAATAGAGTATTTTATGCACGATTGTTTTATCATGTTGATTAGTGCGTTAAATTATTGTAAAATAAATAAGGGAATACAATTTTGTAAAATAAATACTACAAAACCAATTTTGTATGCGGTGTGCAAACCTACTTATTTATATTGCTCTACCTTTTCCTCCCTCTTGGTGCATCAGATTCCCGCAGCATAATTTCAGAATGTAAGAGAGCAGCTGCTTCTGCCGAATCCTGAACCTTTGAAGAAGAACGTGCAAACATTTCGAATTCAAATTCATTTAGAACATTTTCCCGTATTCCAGCTTCCTTCCAATTAGAAAATGGTCTGCATCCTTTTGTTATCGCTCGAGCCAATGCCAGCGCATCCAGTAGCGCTTGATTTGCACCTTGCCCTTTGAACGGACTCATTGGGTGTGCCGCATCTCCTAAAAGAGTTACTTGTGCTACTTTTGCCTGCAATTCTAAGTCAAGTAGTTTTCTGTCATATACAGGATAGCCAGATACCTGAGCTACCTTTGTTGCTGCTAAAATTTGCGGAATAGGCGTGTGCCACTGCGTTCTGCGACATGCTTCCTCTTTAAGTGCTTGAGCTCCTAAAGCACTCAATGCTTTCGCCTCCAATTCTGGTATAGGAAAGCTAAGCTGCCACATCACCGATTCTGAATCATAAGGCATTATGTATATGCGCTCGTTGCCGTTCGCTGTTTGGAATACCGTCGCTGAGTCCAGCAATGGATGCGCTAATCCTTCAAGATTCTTCAAAGGACAAATGCCTAAAATCACTATGCAACCTAAATATTGCAATGGGGTAGTTAACTCTCCAATCAATTGCTTCCGCACGGCACTGCGAATTCCATCCGCTGCAACCAAAAGATTAGCATGGGTGGTTTGCATCTTTCCATTTACTAAAAAGTTCAGTTCAACACCTTTATTTTTAGAATCTTTAAAGTCTATTAATTCATGCTCCCATTGCACTGCTTCTTGTCCACCTAGTTGCTCAAGAAAGGCTAAGCGCAAAGACTGCCGTGCTATATGTATATTCTTTCGCTTAGAATTTGTTTGATTTACCGACTGCATCCACTTTCTTGCTCCCCATTCTCCTATTATTTTCCCATCTGTGGTATGCACGACATGTCTAGTTGAAATCACTCCTTTTTCTAACTTCAAAATGCCAAAAGCCTCCATGGCTTTGCTGGCTTGTTGCAGTGTAAGCCCATAGCCCTGAGCACGAGCGTCAAAACTGCTATCTCGCTCATAAATTGTGAAAGGAATCTTGCGGTGCAAACAAGCCACAGCCAACGCCACGCCTCCAATACCAGCTCCAATAATTGCTACATGTGGGTAATTTTCATTGTCCGCTGTAGGAAAATTTGCGCTAGGAATCAATCCTGAACCATGACAAGTTTTACATAATAAAAGCTGAGCTGACGGCCTCTTTGGTGGCGTTCCTCCACTCTTAGCTTGTTCATATTCCTTCATTTCTAAGTGGTACCGAAGTCGCAGTTTCTTGGAGGTTTTGCTATTTTTTTTGCCAAGACCTTGGCAGTCGTTGCAAGAAGCCCATTTATACAAATTATTTATTTGTCGATTCACCATCATTAACTTAACCAGACATTCAAATTTATGTCGTATTTGGTATCCAAGTTCTTTAATCAAATCTATTGTTACTTAGACACACATTGATTTAAAATCAGATGTCAGAAAACAATGTGTTTAAAATGTTGTAACCTCAATTAATTTTTGTCCTACAATCCTACTTTGGCACTTCATAACTACTTAATTTTTGATTGGGTTTGCTTCCCATTTCAAATTCTAGTGTTCCACCTTTTACCATATCAGCATGCGTGATATAGAGCTTTTGGTATGGCTTTCCATTGAGTTTTATAGATTGTATGTAAATGTTTTTGTCCGAAACTTTGGGAGCAAGTGTGGTAAATATTTTTCCTCCGCCCACGTCTATTGTAGATTTACTCATCAGTGGACTACCAAAATCATAGTTGCCAGATGCAGGATTCAGCGGATACATGCCCATTG
>JBDTKK010000191.1:0-5892 GCA_039935335.1 Chitinophagaceae bacterium | reverse complement strand
GAGGATATCATTTAGACTTTCTGTACCTTGATGTTCTCTATTCTCAAAATGGATAAATGCCGACAATCTGTCAGAAATATTCAACGCGTTGAAGGTGTCAAAAGCTTCTAACATCCGCTCATTTACGCAAAATTGATCATTGCTCACAATGGAATAAACTTTATCGGAGAAATTGTACTGAATATCAATATTGTAAAGTGCCCGTATTTCGTCCAAATCTCGCTGAAAAGTACGTTGGGAGACATTGAAATTATAATCCTGCAACTCCGACTCAAGTGACAGACAATCAGCAATCTCGGCATAGGTTGTAGGCCGTTTCCTCAATTTCTTGATGATTAAATGATACCTCGATATGGATTCTCGCTTAGACATTTTGGCTAGTGATTAGTAAAGTTACTCAAAACTATGGTTTAGTGCCAGCGGCTGATAAAATTCTTCAGCAGGCGTTCTATATCATCTCTGCTCAGTCCGCTCGATTGACAAACCTCATAATAAGGCATTTCAAGGTCATTCTCTACGCAATACATAACCAGAAACTTTGCACAATCATAGCCTGCCCTTCTGCGTAAATGAATGCTGTCGTTTTCATCATCATCGAAAAGAATGAAATCTGGCATCCCAAAAGTCTTGATGAAGAAGGTAAAAGCGTCCTCATCCACAATAGGAATAGTTTCTTTAGGACTCAAATAAGCCGCACCCACAAACAAGGAAATAGTGATGTCGCGCCTTTTACAGGTCAAAATATCTTGGGAAAGGGAACTAATGAGCTCGTTTTCGCGGGCTTTTACACCTGCGGCAAAAGCGAAATATTCGGCAGCGATGGCGAGGCTTATTTTGCGTTTTAGCTCCAAAATCAAGTCGAAAGTGGTAATCATTTGTTGGTACATCAGACGATATATTTGTGGCGACAAATATAGGGAGAGAGGACGACAAAGGATGACGGGGTGATATACCCTAGACCTACAAGGTCTTCAAAACCTTATAAGCTTCAATAGGCTATTTTAATCGCAATGATTCAGCAACCTGTTTTATTTGACTTAATATATTTTCCCTATCGTCGTAAGTACTCCCTAAAAACAAAGCTGCACTGGAACTTTCATTTGAAGTTACGATTTGATATACCGAATTAACTCGGTCGTTAAAGCTCCCGTCAAAAGTAATCTCGTAAGCATAGTTTCCATTTAGTATAAATTCCCGGTCTTTATATTCAGGAATTTTCATGCCGTTCATTTTGTACCGTTCTATCATTGATTTTCCAAACTCCTTTAATGCAGATTTGCTTTGGGCAGGAAGTGTCGACACAGAAATCTGATTGGCAAACTCATCGCTATTATCCAAGGGTTTCGCTCGGTAATTATAAAAATAAGTCTGTGAAATGTTGCCAACGTATTTAAACTCCGTACCTTCGACATCTAAAGAACAAGTTGCTAATTGCGTCGGGTCTGAAATAATTGAAGTATCAACAAAGGTTGTAAGCATTGCTTTCACCACCTCTTCTCTTGCAATTTTATCGGCGGCTGGTAATTCTCCAATCACCATAATTGCAAAACTCTTATCTCCAAACGAAAGTAACATCTGTTCTCGTCCCGGATGAGTATCAGGACCATAAAAGAACAAGGCTTGGTAGGGGCCGAACTGGAACGTCTTTTTGTAGTATTCTTTCGCTAGCCGGCCACTCTGTTGATCCTCTTCTATTTTCGTTGTCAATCCTTGTAAATCAAAGGCCGAACCAGGTATCTCAAAAACCTGAATAAATGTTGAATCATTCTTTTGAAAACGAATTAATTGCTGAACAAGATTAAATCCATTTGGTGGAGTGAGGAAAATTCTGGTTCCTGGTAATTGCTGAGAATTGGCAGTTCTAAAAGATGTCGCCTTTTCCGGAATTTTCAAATCTTCATTGCTCTGACCATTACAGATGTAAACGCAAAGTGAAATAAGCAATAATAAGGAAGCACTTTTCATATTTATCATTTAGGCAACAGAATACCATTTCAAAAGCTTGAACGATTTTACAATCGTCTCTCTATTTACTGACGCACAATCTTTAACCACCTACGAAATCTTCTAATTTTCGGCTAAGTTATAAAAGATTTGGAGAACCTCGCTCAAACTAACCTTTCAGTAACACAGCGAGAGCTCTCATAATCTATAAGTCTTCAGAAAAACTTATAGATTATCCAAATCTGTCGCGTTATTAGCCAATGGAGTACAAAGATTACCGTTCAAGATGTAGGCTACTTTTCATCTTTCGGAAATAACCAGAACTGAATTAGGCAAAAGCATATCTCAATACCTAAGTCCCTGAAAATCATTATCAGGAAAACTATAGCTGGCCATTGCTTTTGCCTGAAAATCTACAACACCATATTTCAGTCCCACTTCATTATAAAGTGCAAATGGATTTTGCTGAAATTTCCGATAGGAGTCCCATAAATGCTGTTCAAGACGATCAATCTTTCCTCTTTCCTCTGGAGAAAGTTGTTGGTATAATGATGGAGAAGGCTTTACGATTTCTTTAAGTCGATAGATATAGACGAGTAAATTATAACACGTAGTAAACTGACCCGTCGCAATGAGCGCAGCAAGGCTACTGTCTTTTTCCTCCGTATTGTCAAACCACAATGTCGTGCCCATCTCAAAGGCTTTTTGAGCAACTACTTGCATGTCTTTTGAAGGCTGAAATTCCGCTTCAGTTGGGTCGTTGCGCAAACGATTTGCATCATTCGAAAATGCCAAATCATAAACATGATTCGTCTTCATTCGAAAGCTCTTTCTTCCTGAGTCCAAAAAGTTGTCATAGAGCAATTTACGCACTCTTTTCAAGAACACGGAGCTGTTGAGTATAAGGACAGAGTTGAAGCGCTCTTTGAGCATCCTCCTTACAACATGTATAGGCGTATTGCCAAAAAAACGAAATAGCTTTTTACGTATCGCCGGGCTGAAGTTTTTATCTAAATTCAGCGATTTGCTGCTTCCAACTTCACCGGATATAAAAAAGCGCATAAGTAGAAAGCCCCCACTGATAATAAGTCCGAATAGAGCAATAATTGTAGCCATTGCACTAAATGCGATGAGATGTATAGCTTGCCATCCCTGATTTAGTCTCACAATCCCCCAAATACCAACGCCAAGCATTGCAACACCAATTATAAACAATGCATAAATACTTAAGCCGGGAGTCTTTTTTATGGCTGGCGGAAGATACGGATTCATATAATGGCTAGCAACATCATTAATGAACATCAAGTCAAATTCTTTAAAACTTGTTCTGCCTTTACCATTTCTTCGACGATCATTGGCCAGTCTAAGGCTTTCAATCCCTTGATTATCAGCAATGCCTCCATCCATTAAGCCTGCTTTAAAATCAGATCGTATTGGCAATTGCTTAAGGGCATCTTGCAAATCGAGCGTTTGTAAGGGTTTGGAAAGTTTATCGATAACTTTCTTTACTAATGGTTTTTCATAGATCCGAACCAATTCCTCCCAACTAAGTTCTTGCGGAATAATCCGAGTATTCTCAAGTAATTCCTTTAAAGTGACCTTGTTGTGTGCAAAATCCCCCGGGAAAATCATGGGTTCAAAGCCCGCAGGGAAACAAGAGGAAGCGGCTACGATATCTCCTAACCTTAATTGCTGCGAAACGTTTTCAGTCAAGTGTATATAATAATTTCCATAGTAAGCTGTAGAAGCACCTTCCGTATCGCTTTTCAACTTTACATCCTGCCGAAATAAATATCCTCGATAAAACTCTGTAGCGTTAAAACATACTTCTTCCAGAGGACAGGTCTCAGGCTTTCCCGACTTTAAATCGCCCAAGACAGCATGGTTATAGATGAGCTCATCGTATGCAAGCGCGAAGGCATTGATAAGGTTGCGTCGTTTGTTCTTAAGTTCCCCACTTCGCCAAATCTTTCCACTGTTTAGCAGAGCAAATACCTTCGTCAGCAAATTTGTACCTTCCAATTGCCTGAATAAATCCTTGTAACATTCGTCAAAACTTAACCCCGTAGCCATATACAGAGCATAAGTCGCATTGGTGATAGAGCCGCCGGAAGCCGAAGAAATAAAGCTCACATTCTGTAGTAAAGTCTTCTCCTCCCATTGGGCTTCATGAAGCATACTAAGCGTGCCAAGGCAAAAAGAGGCAGCCCGAAATCCTCCGCCTGAGAATGCTAGGCCTATATTGGCAAATGGGGTTAAAGTCGGCGTGAGTGGAGATGCTTCTTTGTAAGGCATAAATACGAGTATTATTGATTAAAAACCGTTAGCTCGACTTCTATAATTTGTCAATGCAAAGCATTTGTGATTTTCCCTACTGGAAATAATTTTGCTTCAATTATTCGGCGAAAATTATATGCTTTACCTTAGAAATGCAAGCCCAGCTTTGTAGAGGACGATCGCCATGTATTTTTCTTGAATGCTACTGATTGAGCCTCAATAATCCAGCTTTATTTTATGATAAAATAAAATTTTAAATTTCCTTCAGAGCAATGTTCTGTCTGCCATTTTAAACCCAACCCTTTGACTGCTGTTGGTAAAAAACAAAAGCCATAAAACCCTTCTCCAAACTTTAAATTTGCCTCGTCGATAATTGAGCATCCGATTTCAGGAATCTTCCCTTTTATCTTGAATATTCAGCTTTTCACAAGGTCAATTTTTGCAAAAGAAGTAAGTACCATTTCCTTTCTACATGCTCTACAACTCGCTACAGTCCTGCCTTACCGACCTTGAGCACCACGGGTATTTAGTAAGAATAAAGGAAGAAGTCGACCCTTTTTTGGAAATGTCGGCCATTCATTTGCGGGTATATGCAATGGGCGGCCCAGCCTTACTTTTTGAAAAGGTAAAAGGCTCAAAATTCAAAGCTGCATCCAATATTTTCGGCACACTCGAGCGGAGTAAATTTTTGTTTAGAGATACTTTAGAAACCGTCCAAAAACTCATTCAGCTAAAGGACAATCCGCTCGCTGCCATCAAGCATCCAATCGATAATTTCTCCGCAGGATTAGCGGCTCTAAAAGCTTTGCCTTTAAAAAATCCGCGTGCTCGTCCTGTCCTTTTTCAAGAAATTTCCCTGCATCAGATTCCCCAAATTGTACATTGGCCAAATGATGGTGGCACTTTTATAACGCTGCCGCAAGTCTATACCGAAGACCCAAGTGCTCCGGGAATTATGCACGCCAACATGGGTATGTACCGTATCCAGATTTCGGGGAATGAATATCAGCCAGACCAGGAAGCGGGCTTGCATTATCAGCTCCATCGCGGCATCGGGATTCATCAAAGTAAATGGAATGCGCGTGGCGAAGCCATGAAGGTGAGTGTGTTTATTGGTGGCCCTCCAGCGCATTCTCTGGCCGCCGTCATGCCACTTCCCGAAGGTATATCGGAAGCAACTTTTGCCGGAGTTTTGGGCGGCAGACGTTTTCGCTATTGCTATGATGCTACTGGAAATTGCATTTCTACAGATGCCGATTTCGTCATCACGGGCGAGGTTTATCCTAACGAATTAAAACCGGAAGGTCCCTTTGGCGACCACCTCGGTTATTATAGCCTCGAGCATCCATTTCCTGTCATGCGCGTGAAGAAAGTCTATGCCCGAAAAGATGCGATTTGGCCGTTCACAGTGGTAGGCAGGCCACCGCAGGAAGACACCAGTTTTGGCGACCTCATCCATGAAATTACCGGCCATGCTATCCCTTCTGAAATTCCAGGATTGAAAGAAGTAAATGCTGTGGATGCAGCCGGAGTTCACCCTCTTTTATTGGCCATCGGCAGCGAACGCTACACGCCTTATTCACCCACAAAACAGCCTGCGGAAATCCTGACGATAGCTAATAGAATTCTTGGCACGGGGCAGCTTAGTCTGGCGAAATTCCTGTTCATCAC
>JBDTKK010000190.1:0-6977 GCA_039935335.1 Chitinophagaceae bacterium | reverse complement strand
CTCAATTTTCCAATCAGTTTCACGCCAATTACTTTGGGCATTTTAAGCTCCCAAGGCAAGCCTGCCATCACGTCCACGGCATCAGCACCGCCTACGCCTATGGCAATCATACCAAGGCCTCCAGCGTTTGGTGTATGGCTATCGGTACCAATCATCATACCGCCAGGGAAGGCATAATTTTCTAAAACAACCTGGTGGATAATACCTGCTCCCGGATGCCAGAAACCAATACCATATTTATTGGAAATCGAGGAAAGGAAATTATAGACTTCAGCATTGACATCTATCGCAGTACTAAGGTCTTGCTGGGCACCAACTTTCGCTTGAATGAGGTGGTCGCAGTGTACGGTGCTAGGAACGGCAACTTGGTCGCGGCCGCAAGTCATAAACTGAAGTAAGGCCATTTGAGCCGTAGCATCTTGCATCGCCACACGATCCGGCGCAAAATTCACATAGTCGCGCCCACGCTCATAGGCGTGCGCTGGCGACTCGGCTGTGTGCGCGTACAATATTTTTTCAGTTAGGGTCAATGGGCGGCCAACAAGCTTGCGGGCGGCCTCAATTTTGGCAGGAAGACTGGCGTAAACGCGCCGAATCAATTCGATATCAAAAGGCATAAACGTATGTTTTTGGGTAAGTGGTGCGAAGGTAAAACATTTAGTTTCATGCTTAGGTCTCACTTCATTCCGCACAGCGGACAAAGAGGTTTTGCGGCATTTGAAAGGAGGCTTTCTCGCAAAGACCACCACTTCCTGTAGGACAAGCACGAACACATAATAGTATAAAAAAGGAACTAGAGCGACCTCTAGAAGGAAAACGGCTGCTGCACTGCATTTTGAAATTCTTGCCAGATTTCGGCAACGATTTCTGCGGCGGGTTTAATGGATTTTATCTGCGCACTCACCTGCCCAATTTCCAATTCGCCTTCTTGCATATCACCTTCAAACATGCCGCGCTTAGCCCGTGCCCGACCCAACAAATCTTCCAAATCAGCTTTGCTTGCACAAGCTTCTTCTGCTTCTTTTATTTGTTGGTAGAAATGGTTTTTGAGCAAACGAACCGGTGTAAGGCTTTTTAGAGAAAGCAGCGTATCGCCCTCGGAAGCCGCTACTACAGCTTCTTTGAAAGCAAGATGACTACTCGCTTCCGGGCTACACACGAATCGACTACCAATCTGCACGCCTTCCGCCCCCAGCACCATCGCGGCCATCATAGCACGGCCACTGGCTATCCCGCCTGCGGCAATTAAAGGAATCGAAATCGACTGCCGCACCGAAGGAATTAGACAGAGCGTTGTCGTTTCCTCGCGACCATTATGACCACCGGCTTCAAAGCCTTCTGCAACAACCGCGTCCACACCTGCGTCTTCGCATTTGCGGGCAAACTTCGAAGAACTCACCACATGAACCACTTTTATTCCCGCTGCTTTTAGGGTGTTTGTCCAGGTCTTTGGATTACCTGCGGAAGTAAAAACAATAGAGACTTTCTCTTCGATGATGACTGCGATATGTTGGTCGATATCTGGATAAAGCAAAGGAAGATTTACGCCGAAAGGCTTGCTGGTAGCGGCTTTGCATTTCTGGATATGCTCGCGTAAAACGGCTGGATACATACTTCCTGCGCCAATGAGTCCGAGGCCGCCTGCATTGCTCACGGCAGAAGCGAGCCGCCAACCGGAAGCCCAAATCATGCCTGCCTGAATGATGGGATATTCAATGTTAAAGAGTTCTGTTATTCGGTTTTTCATGGGGTTTGTACAGTTCGCGCAAAGACGCAAAGATTATGCAAAGGCGCAAAGTTTTTTGAATCTTGATTTAGATGTGCACCTAATTCCTTTGTTCAAATCAACCTTCTGGAAGCGGGGATTTTTACCTTTTGGCTTTTGCCTTTCATTTATCCTAGGTCAATCTCTGTATTATCCCCAATATTTAAGCTCTGACTAAGGCCGCGAATAAAGGCATCGGAGCCGATGATGGAAGAATGAAGCACCACTTCCTTTAGCTCGGCGTAGGAGCCAACAATACTGTCTTGGATAATGGCAGACTCCACGGTTGTAAACTCACCAATCGTCACATTTGGGCCGATGATAGAATGTTTAATAATGCAGCCTTCGGCGATGGAAACGGGTGGGATAATCACGGCATCGGGATAGCTGGGAGGCTCCACTGTTGGAGTTTCGTAGAGTTGACGTAAAAGGGTTGCATTGGTAGAAAGCAGGGTTTCTTTCTTGCCACAATCAAACCAATTGGCCACACGGAAAGCTTGGAAGTGAATGCCTTGTTCTATCATTTGCTGCAATGCCTGAGTCAAATGATATTCGCCGGAGTCAGATTTGTTTTGAGCAATGTGACTATCAAGCGCAGCGAATAGCGCCGCACTTTCTTTTACAAAATAGACACCCACCATCGCCATGTTGCTACGGGGTATCAAGGGCTTTTCAACCACCCTCAATACTCTGTCTTTTTCATCCAGTTCTGCTACTCCGAAGGAGCGTGGGTCATCTACTTTTTTGACTCCAATCATGCTCGTATCGCTCACCACTATATCTTGAACATTATAATCGAAAATCGTATCGCCCAATACTATTAAAATCTCTTCATCACCTATGGCTTTACGGGTAAGCCAGATGGCATGGCCAGTACCTTTCCGATCAGTTTGCGTAATTAAAGTGTAGTTCAGATTCGGGTATTGCCGCTCGAGATAATGTTGAATTTTTTCGCCGAGATAGCCTATTACAAACACAAACTCTGTAATGCCCGCGTCGCGCAACTGGTCGATAATAACAGATAGAATAGTCTTACCAGCCATCGGTATCAGTGCCTTTGGCTGGGTGTAGGTGAGCGGGCGAAGCTTAGTTCCGGCACCGGCAACGGGGATAATCGCTTTCAAAATAGTAGGGGCTTTTTTCGGAAGGTGAAAGTAGAACTTTACTTTTCCCGTTACGACTGTACTTTGAAAAAGGCAAAAACAGTTTAGGGACGAATCTTTCAAAAGGAGCCCTGTCAAGTCACCAAAAATCTTAGAGCCCGAGCATGTCCAAAACCAAAATCAGACGATAAAATTTTGACGATTTCGCTTGAGACCGTCTCTTAAAATCACAATATTGGCTGTGTCCATTTTGGTCAAATTTTAATACTTCAACAGATACTTTACCTTCGCGCACTTTCGTTAATAGGCACTATGATTAGGATTTTTCGGCTGAGTGTGATTTGCACCATTTTGTGTGGCCTATCACAAACTGCGTTTGCACAACTGCATGTGCAGAATATGGCCGAGCATGATTCAAAGCCCTATTACTTCGGATTGACCTTTGGGTTTAACTTCTCGCAATACCGTATTAAATACACCGAAGCCTACGCGCTGACCGATACTTTCAAGACTATTCAACCTCATTGGGGTCCTGGTTTTACGCTGGGCTTGATGGGCAATGTGCGCTTGTCTAAATATGTGGACTTGCGCATCGTTCCATCACTCCAATTTGCAGAAAAAAGACTGGATTTTAATACTCCGCTTGGCGATTCTCTACAGCAAAGAACTGTGGAAAGTATCTACTTCACTTTCCCACTTCAATTCAAATTTAAGAGCGACCGGATTCGAAACTTTCGCTTCTATGCGCTTGGCGGTGGAAAGATTGATTATGACCTCGCCAGCAATGCTAAATCCAGAAAAGCGAACGAGTTTCTTAAAATAAAACCCTTTGATGCCGGCTACGAATTCGGCGTTGGCTTTGAATTCTATTATCCCAACTTCATTTTCTCTCCGGAAATAAAAATGTCGCAAGGCTTGGTGGATCAGATTTATCGAGATCAAAGCCTGCCACTTACTAACGCTATTCAAAGTATCACAACGAGGACTATTGTCATCTCCATCCACCTCGAAGGTTAGCCTAAAATTGAAGGCAACTTATTGCTTCAATTCTTTCAAAAACTTCAGGAGATAATCCTCTTTCTCTTTCGATTTATACTGCTGGATATACCTTGGATGTTCGAGCGGGACAATGGCTTCAAAGAGCTTTTCCTCTTCATTGATTTTCGATAAATAGCCGGCATTTTTCTTCCCTAATGCAAAGCATATTTCAGTACTCAATCCGAGGCTTATTTGCGCTTTCAAAGACTGGATGATAAAGGGTTTCATCGCTTCGACAAGCTCTGGGTAGTCATAATAATTACAGTTTATCCAGTTGCCTTTTTTGTTCCTTTCAATAAAGCCTAGTGGGCAAATGGAGTTAATATAAAAACGTCCATAAAAGTCTTCAACGCCTCCATATCTGTCTATCAATTCGTACACAAAGACTGATGAAGGTTCATGGTTTGAAACGGATTCAATTTCAAGTCCGCAAACCTCGCTCAACCGCTTCGTATCAGTAAACGGAATGCCTGTTGCACCGGCGCCCAAACGCCCTGGATTAATACCTAAAATCGGTACTCTCTTTCGATTATCGTTGTAATATTTCTTGTAGAACGCCCCACTAACGGGCAATATTTCCGCATTACTTTGAAAAGGGTTCATCACCTGAATATCATCGGGAAGCCTTCCCGTGAAAGAAAGCTTCGAATTAAATTCTATGATTCTGTCGGCAAAAGTCTTCACTACACGCATCGGGGCACTATTGTTTTAGGCGGATTTCAGCAAAAGTCCTTCCACCTGAATTTCCGAAAGGCTAAACGTAACATAAATTGTTCCTCCCAAGATGTTCAAGCAAATTCATTACTCTAAACGCTAAATAATAGCTTTGCCGCGCTTATTCTCCTTATAAACATGCAGCGTCTTTTACTTCTTTTAATCGTACCGATTTTGTTCTCCTGCGGCCGCCACAAACCTGCTCGCATCATAACGCAGGCAAGCGGCAAACCACATGTATTGATAGAAGGATTGGAAGGAGATTTCTACAAAAGGTATAGCGGAACTATCGCCGGAAAGCCAGTGGTGGCGCAGCTTCAGCGTTGGAATGGTATTCTCTACGGCAACTATCAATATGCGTCTTCAGGTAGGACTATTACGCTCCACGTGAACCCTAACGCAGACGAAAATGCAGACATCGTTTTAATGGAACAATCAGGAGATTTGCCACAAAATGAGCAACCGACCTGGCATATCCAAATAGAAAATCAGAGCATCTCGGGGCAATGGCAAAGTGCGGATGGAACGCAACAATTCCCAATTCTTCTTACTGAAAATTACCCTGCGGGCAGCATTCACTTAAATGCTTTTTTTCAAGAAGATTCAACACTTTTAATCGCTGAAAAACCTAAAGGTGCACGTGCTATCTCGACCTACGAATATTTGGTACCTGCCGAGGTGGAAACCTCCACATTTTTGACGAAATCAATTATTGACTGCCTTGCTCCACAATACAGTTCAGCCACCAATATTCAGGAGGCACTTCGCCGGAAAGACGAAGCGTATTTTGCTGATTATCGCAAGCTGAACGAGGAATTGTATCGGAATATGCACAGCGAGGAAGCAACATTCAGCTTCAACTATACCAACGAAGAGCGTCTCAGCGTGCTCTACAACGACAATAATTGGTTGGTTACGGAATGCTTTATCGCTACCTACACTGGCGGGGCACACGGCAACTATGGCTCCAGCTACCTCAACATGGATTTAGCTTCACAAAAAAAATGGTCACTTACAGACATTGTTGTGGATACCAATTTGCTCCTTCCTGCTCTCAACGATGCGGCCTTGCTGTATTTCCAATTGAAACCAGGTGAAGATGTTGGTAGCAGAATGCTTGTGCAGCAAGTGCCGATAACGAGCAATTTCTTCCTAAGCGGAAGGGGTATCACCTTTGTGTATAACCCCTACGAAATAGCAAGCTACGCCGATGGCCAAGTGGCGCTTTTCTTATCCTATTCCAGCATTCTGCACAACCTTACACCCGCATTTATTGAGCGAATGCGTTTGGCCGAAAATGCAGGTGTGGCAGGGCTTTGAAGGTTATTTAACAACATTTTTTCATGCAAGAAGATTTAGAAAAACTGCGCTACCCGATTGGGAAATTTGAATCGCCGATAAGCTTCAATCCAGACGAAGTATCGACCTGGATAAATACCCTAAATGCCTTGCCTTCATGGCTCGACGTAATTGTAGAAAATCTGGATGCGCATCAACTGGAAACGCCTTACCGCCCGGGCGGCTGGACGATGATTCAGACCATTCAGCACCTTGCCGATAGCCATATGAATGCTTTTGTTCGATTTAAGCTTGCGCTTACAGAAGACAACCCCACCGTGAAGCCCTACGAAGAAGCGCGATGGGCTGAAACACCAGAAATTTTTTCTGTTCCAGTAAATGTGAGTATTACCCTTTTACATGCGCTCCATCGCCGCTGGACTGCTCTGCTAGAGGCTTTCAGCGAAAATGATTGGCAAAGGACTTATTACCATCCCGAGCAAAAAAAAGATATTCCGCTTTGGAGTGTTGCCGCGATGTATGCCTGGCATTCAAGACATCACATGGAGCAATTGCGCGAACTTAAAGAGCGAATGAATTGGTAGATCTCTCCGCCCGGCAACAGCAGTTTTGCTCGCTTTATTTTTGCCGCAATTCATGAAGCAAATTGTAATGCCCCTACGGCGACTGCTGCTACAGTTGTTATTGTTTCTTTTCCTGTATTTCGGGAGTCGAATAGCGTTCACACTCATCAATCACAGTCACTTCTCCGGCTTGTCTGTCGATGGATTTTTTCGTTTGTGTTTCTATGCGCTGCGCTATGATTTGAGTGCGTTCTGCGCTATCAACGCACTGTATATTTTAATGCTTTTCCTACCGATTGAAAATTGGCGGTTTCCGCGCTGGGAGCGGTTTTTGCAGATTTTGTTTGTCGTCTTCAATAGCATTGCCCTATTGTTTGAACTCTCCGACTGGGCCTACTTTCCTTACAACTTTAAAAGAGCCACTTCCGATGTGCTCAAGATGGTGGGCAGTCAGGGCGATTTCTGGAGCATTCTTCCGTCCTACCTCATCAAATA
>JBDTKK010000189.1:0-3566 GCA_039935335.1 Chitinophagaceae bacterium | reverse complement strand
TATCCACGTAAGTCTTGCCCAGCATGGCTTCCGAGATTCTTCTTTCAAGATAAACGGTAAAACCTTCGTTCATCCAGATATCGTTCCAAGTGGCGTTGGTTACCAAGTTTCCGCTCCAGTTATGTGCCAGTTCGTGCGCAATGAGATTCACCAAACTTCTATCTCCAGCAATAATAGTTGGTGTTGCAAAAGTCAATCTTGGGTTTTCCATGCCACCGATAGGGAAGCCGGGAGGGAGAATCAGCACATCATATCGCCCCCAACGATAAGGCCCATAAAGGCTTTCAGCAGTGGTGACCATCTTGCCTACGTCGGCCAATTCCCAACGTGCTTTATCAATCATAGCAGGTTCGGCGTAAACGCCAGTGCGAGCATCAATTGGGCGGAACTCTATATCGCCAACAGCCAAGGCAAGCAAATACGCGGGAATTGGGTTTTTCATCTTGAAATGATAGATGCCGCTGTCGCTCACTTTTTGAGGATTTTCTGCACTCATCAGAGCCATCAAACCTTTGGGTACAGTCACTCGGGCATCGTAGGTAAAACGAATGCCAGGCCCATCAGGACAAGGCACCCAAGAACGGGCGTAAATGCTCTCGCTTTGGGTGTAAAGGAAAGGTTTCTTCTTCGTCATGGTTTGCGCCGGACTTAGCCACTGGAGCGCACTTGCGCTATCTGAACTAGCATAGAAAATCTTCACGTCCTTCGTTTCAGGCTTGATAGGAATGCGCAATTGTTTACCGAGGAACGGCACTTTTTCACCAAAAGAAAAAGTACCTTTTTGCCCATCTACCAAGACGCTATCGACACTCAAGGCGTAGCTATCCAGATGCATTTCCTTGGCAGCAGTTTTGTTTTGAATTGTCCATTCGGCCATTCCCGCTATCTGCTTTTTATCGAAAGAAACAGAGATATCGAGATGGAGATGTTGGAAGTCTATACTATCCGCATTGCTTTGGGTATAAGTATCGCGGGCAGAAGTCGAGTCAGTTTTTGTTGTAGTTGCCTTCTCGCTATTACTAGGCGATGAACAAGCATTTAGAAAAAGGAAAGCAGAAGCTGCGACTATGGCGGTTTTCATGGGGGGAAGTTAGGAAAGGCAAAGGGTATTCAACTGGAAGTGGCGGAGGTAGGCGGTTTGCCTGGTGACGGAAAGGCATTGCAATACCTATTATCATACTTACCATAGATACAGAATCACGAATCATGGGTTCGTTGCAGGCCGGGGATTGCGCGACGGCGGATACTCCTGAACCAACATTAAGACCAGTTTCTAGGGGAAGAAATGGTATTTTCAATTTAAGAATGATAGTTTTCTCCGTATTATTTATGTTTGTAGCCAGTAGGTTGCAGGCTTTGTGTATTAGGCTTTCACCAGAAAGCCTGTAACAATGTCCCGATATTTTGGCCCGATTTCTTGGCACGATTTTTAAAAATAGAGCAGCTCTAATTCGAAAAAAGTAATACCAAACAATTACTAGCAAGTTAAATAGTCGTTAACATAGACTAAACAAAAAAGAGGAAGGACATTTTCCTATTTTGCCTTCGTATTCTTGCATAAGAATTATCAGGAAGACATGAGTAAGCTAAATAAGCTTCTCTTCGTATTCGTCCTATTACCAGGATTGGTATTCGCTCCATACAAGGGTGGCAGCTACGACGGAGTCTCCGCCAGTGGGAGTTTCTTACAAAATCCATTACCCTCCATTTATACTGGAGGGAGCAATGATGGTACTGCGAGTGCCAGTACATTCAATCAAAATCCTCTTCCGCCAATCTATCTTGGTGGTATCAATGATGGTACGGCACTTGGAGCAGCTACTAAACAAAACACGCTTCCTCAAATATATTCCCGCGGTGTTAATGATGGTACAAGTCTGGCATTTGCCTCTAATCAAAATAACATCCCCCAAATTTATCTCGGCGGCCTAAACGATGGCTCGTCCATCTCTTCCAATTCATCCCAAAATCCACTTCCAGAAATTTTCAAAGGAGGCATGAATGATGGCGTCTCTTCCGCATCAAGCAGTGCAGAAAATCCATTACCCAGTATCTATTTGGGTGGGCAAGATGACGGGACTGCAATCGCCTTTAGCCTTAACCAAAACAAATCTGAAGCTTTACCAATAAGCATTCTGGAATTCAGCGGAAGCTGGTTTAATGATGATGCTATTTTAGGCTGGGAAGTTGGCGATCAAAAGAATTTGGAGCATTTTGAGCTGGAAAGAAGCATTGATGAAGGAAAGAATTTTTCAAAGATTGCGACCATTCAGCCCGAGTTCAGCAACCTATATCGCTATACCGATGTTCGAGCCTATGACCTCCCACCCGATTTTCTATTATACCGTCTGAAAAGTATTGACAAAGCCGATGGCTTCAAATATTCTGCAATTGTAAGGTTAGATAAAGACAAAACAATACCCTCGATAGTAGTGTATCCGAACCCAACTGGAGGCCGTTTCACACTCGCATTAATGAATGTAAAAGTGCCAAATGAGTATTCATATGGGCTCATTACTTCCGATGGCAAATTAATAAAACAAGGCTTACTTACTTTAGAGAAAACCGAATTTACCCTTAGTGGCTATGCCAACGGTAGCTATCATCTTTCACTTTATCACAAAGACCAGCTAATACAACAGTTCACAATCATCCTTTCACAATAAAACCGCATTAACTACAGTGAAAAAGCTCTCACTTCTCTTCCTTTTTTTGGCTTTTACATTAGGAAGGGCTTCCGCAAACAACGTTCAAATCTCCAACGTCGCCCTAATCAACAACGGCCCTGGCGCTATTCAGGTTCAGTTTGACGTAAAATGGGATAAAATAGTTGGCGCACCAATGTCGGCCCGGCAAACTACGACGGTGTGTGGGTGTTCTTTAAATTTAAAACTCCTAATGGAAAATGGGAACACATGAACTTAAATGGCAACAACAATGTCATCCCCACAGGTTTCGATGTTTTTCAAAATTCAGGCGCTGACAAAACTGGTGCCATGATTTCCAGAAGTAGTAGCAATTTGGGACTTGGCTCGGTGAGCCTAACTACTGTAAAACTTGGGGTCTCCAATAGCGTACCTTATAATATCGAGGTACGTGGGATGGCAATTGAAACAGTATATGTTCCTGCCTCAACGTCTCGGCCAATCTTCGGCGATGGAAATGGTACGACTGAATCCATAAACGCATTACATTATACAGATAACACAGCAACGACAAACTCAATCTTGCCAATAAAATGTGATGCCAAAGGCCTGGATGATTCTAAATTGTAAAGCGGCGGAATCTATCTATGTTCAAATGATACAATACAAACTACAAATCCAATCGGAACTTTGGATCCATTCCCAACAATGAAAGCTCTTTGGTGACTTACCCTAAAAAAACTTTACACCCTCAGGGCGTTGTTTGTGATTTTTTCTTTGTCTTTTTGGTTTAATCCTTGTTCAAGTTACGCTCTTTCTTTTTAGTCCTTTTTTGTTCCTCAGTTTTTGCATTATTCCTGGATTTTGTTGCAGCTCCCTTTCGGTAATTCTGAAACGGGCCACACCTTATTTCGGTAATTC
>JBDTKK010000188.1:0-2955 GCA_039935335.1 Chitinophagaceae bacterium | reverse complement strand
GGAGGATATTATCATTACGCAATCGCCCAAAATCCGAAAGGCAACATGTTTCTCGTGCCCGTTCAGGAGGATTTGTTGCCCATGAATACCACAGGAGCGGAGCTTGCTTCTTATTTCCGCAATCATGCGGCGACGAGTGATTATTTGGATAGGGAAAAAGCGGTGGAATTTAAAAAGCAGGTGGAAGAGGGGAAGAAGTAAAAAGCACTAGCTTTATTCTCAATGGAAAATAGCGCTAGAACATCTGAAGAATTGAAGGAGACTTATTCTACTCTTTCCACAATTGAACTCTTGGGAATTGTCGATAATAAATTTGGCTACACAGCGTTGGCCATAAGTAGTGCATTGGAAGAACTCTCGATACGAAAGGTCTCGGAACAGGACATTGAAAATTACAAAAATCATGTAGTTGAAAATGATGTTCAATTCCTCAAACAAAATATTGTGTACGACCTTAATTTTTTTCAAAAGAACCTATTCTATTTTCTATGGATTCCACTATTAAATTTTCCTTTTAAACTGAATTTTCGGGAGGATAATTTTTTGCTGAAACTGAAGCAGGCAAATTATTATTCCCTTCTTGGATTCCTCTTTTTAATGCTGTCCGGATTTATTTCGGCGATTCTTGATTGGTCAGACTGGACTTCACTTGCAATTTGGGTTTTGGGATTTCCCATCGCTTTCACATTTGATGAGAAATTCAATAGGCAAAGAATAATCAAACGCCTAGAAATGATTTATGGCGACCCTGTCGACACTAACAATCCGGAAGCAACCAAAGACTAAAAAAGAATGCTGTATTTCAATTTTTTGTCCCCGCCGCCAACCACAAAAACTCCGTCACAAAACTCTCCACTCTATTCTCAAGAGTTTCATCCAATAAAACCCCTTCTGGAGAAAGCTTTTTATCGACCAAAGGCATGGGAAGCAAAAACGGCGAGGCCACTCCAAAAAGTGCTGGCACCAAAAGCAGTAATTGTTGTGCCGCTCTCATTCCGCCCAATGCGCCATCCGAACTCGTTGCAATACCAAAAGCTTTGTGCAATTGCTTCGGAAAATGGTCAAACAAATTCTTGAGCGCGGGAGAGTAGCCACCATTGTATTCCGGCGAAACGATAACAAAGGCATCCGCCGCAAACATGCGCTGGGCAATGCTTTGATGCTCTTCGGGTACTTTTTCCAAACAACTCCAAACTGATTGCACGAAGTCCAATTTCACGTGCTGCATATTGATAAGCCCGACATTATGCTGTGGTGCTTTCTTACTGATGCGTTCCCTTAAATGGATAGCCAAACGCTCGCTGATGGAACCCTTACGCGGAGAACCTGCTACTACTTCAATATTCATTTCTAATTATTTATTTTTTAATTAAACCCGCATCTCGTCGGGCAACCAATTTTTGATTTGCTTTTTGATATCGTCAGCACTAAGGTTTTCTGTCAAAGCTGCTGCTACCAATGGTTCTAGCTCGCCATCGGGTGCGAAACGCAAAGCCGCGATACGTGAAAATCCAAGCTGTGTTTCTATCAATTCTAATCGCTTTCCTGTAAGTTGAAAATAGCGAAGTCTCATTTCCAAACGCACAATCCGGTTTTGATTATTCAAACCATAATGTTGCCGAAGGATTAGAGCTGTGAAGGCAATTAAGAAAAAGGCGAAGCTTATGGCAATCCATTCAAGTCTCCTTTCAGGATAATAAAAAACGCCATAAATGCTACCAATAATTCCTAAAAGGCAGAGTGGCAGCAGCACAAAATGGTGCGGCGGATACCAGCGAATATAGTTTCCATAATGCTGTTTAGAAATGGAATTTTGCGTCATAATAAGGACTAAGAAATAATCGTGCTATCAGTTTTCGAAAAAGTTTCGGGAGTGAATGTTTTTAAAGAAAAGGAGACGCTCTACTTCCTTCTTTACAAAGAAAAGAAGCGACCATTCCCAAGACTTTTATAAGCCTATCATTTTGGCGCATCCATACACAATTCTATCAACACACCATTGGTGGAACGCGGATGTAGAAAGCAAACCAATTTGCCATCAGCACCAAGCTTTGGCTCGTCGCTCAAAAGCTCAAAACCCAATGCCTGCAAGCGTTTCATCTCTGCTTCAATATTTTCTACTGCAAAAGCAATGTGGTGAATTCCTTCTCCCTTTTTACTGATAAACTTACCAATTGATCCGCCTTCATCCGTGCTTTGAAGGAGTTCAATTTTACTTTGCCCGACTTGAAAAAATGCGGTTTCCACAGCTTCTCGTTCCACCGTTTCCGTCTTATAACAAGGCGTATTTAGCAGTTGTTCAAAAAGAGGGATTGAAATCTGTAAATCTTTTACCGCAATACCGATATGTTCTGGATGTAGCATGGAAGCATAGTTTTTGAAAATGGGAACATTCTACTAATTATAGGCGTATCAAAGCATGATTCATCCCATCATTCGTACCTTTGACCTTTATTGTACGAGCCGCGAAAGCAGCAAAAAATTATATGGAATTGAAACTACCAATTTATCTCGATAATAATGCCACAACACCGATGGATCCCCGCGTGTTGGAGGCAATGATACCTTATTTTACAGAAAGCTTCGGTAATGCTGCCAGTCGCAATCACTCATTCGGTTGGGTAGCTGAAGAAGCTGTGGATTACGCCCGCGAACAAGTAGCGAAACTCATTGGTGCAGACCCGAAGGAAATCATCTTTACCTCTGGGGCTACCGAGGCGGACAACCTTGCAATCAAAGGCGTGTACGAAATGTATTCCTCCAAAGGCAATCATATCATCACCCTTACTACTGAGCACAAAGCTGTTTTAGACACCTGCAAGCACATTGAAAAGATTGGCGGCGAAGTGACTTACCTCGATGTGCAGCAAGATGGCATCGTGGACTTAGAAGCTCTCGAAGCGGCTATCCGTCCGGAAACGATTTTGATAGCCATCATGTGGGGCAATAATGAAG
>JBDTKK010000187.1:0-4644 GCA_039935335.1 Chitinophagaceae bacterium | reverse complement strand
CGCCATCGCAATAACAACCCTTTGCTTTTGTCCGCCGGAGATTTGATGAGGATAACGATGATAGAGCTTTTTCGGTGTCGGAAGCTTCACTTTTTCCAACCATTCGAGCGTCAATGCTTTCGCTTTTCTTGAAGAAATCTTGTGCTGTGCCTTAATGGCTTCGCGAAGTTGGTGACCAATTTTCATCACAGGGTTCAATGCCGTCATCGGATCTTGAAACACCATGCTGGCAAGCCTTCCACGGACTTCGTGCCAGCTTTGCTTCGAGCTATTCTGGGTTATGGAAACTATATTTTTATCGCTTTGAAATTGAATTTTCCCACTCCAAATCGCATTGGGAGGAAGCAGTCCCATCAAGGCCAAAGCCGTCATAGATTTTCCACTGCCGCTTTCGCCTACAATAGCTAGAGTTTTTCCTTTTTCCAAAGAAAGACTTAGGTGGAGTAGCGCTATCGTTTCCGGCGTGCCAGGGAAGCGGATGCAGAGCTGCTCTATGCGCATCGACTCGTTGGGATTCATGGGAAGTGCTTAGAATTTCAGGTGGCGCACAGTAGCACGATTTTCGAGGAGTTGCTTCAAAGAATCTATTCCTATTTGTAGGTGCATGTTTACGAAAGTATCGGTCACGTGTTTATCGCTTTCGGAGGTTTTTACCCCGTCAGAAATCATGGGAGAATCGCTCACCAACAGCAAAGCGCCAGTAGGAATATGATTGAAAAATCCGGTGGAGAAAATCGTCGCGGTTTCCATGTCTATGGCCATCACGCGGATGCTTCTGAGGTAGTCTTTAAATTTCTCGTCGTGCTCCCAAACCCTGCGGTTGGTAGTATAAACCGTGCCTGTCCAATAATCCCGTTCATGGTCGCGGATGGTGGTAGAAATAGCTTTTTGTAGTGCGAAAGACGGGAGAGCAGGCACTTCTGGCGGCAGGTAATCATTGCTCGTACCCTCACCGCGAATAGCTGCGATTGGCAAGATGAGATCTCCAACTTTATTCTTCTTTTTCAGTCCACCACATTTCCCTAAAAACAACACTGCATTAGGATTGATGGCGCTCAATAAATCCATCATCGTAGCTGCGGTGGCGCTGCCCATGCCAAAGTTGATAATGGTGATGCCCGCTGCTGTAGCGCATTGCATGGGTTGGTCTAAACCTTTTATCTCCACTTGATGCATTTCTGCGAAGGCATGCACATAATAGCCAAAATTACAAATTAGGATGTGTTTTCCGAAATCTTTCAGTTCCTGCCCGGTATAGCGAGGCAGCCAATTAGCAACGATTTCTGCTTTCGTCTTCATGCTGGAAATTAAGCAAAAAAGGATGGTGCGTTGGGACAGCCCTGAAATGGTGAAAGCCTACAGTGAGGCGGTAAGACCCCTCGCTTTTTGGTGGTTATGACGGTGACCCCAGAGGGGTCAAATATTAGTAGCTCCGGGTAGCAACCCGGGGGATTGAGCAGCATGAACTATGCGAATCAAAGGAGAACAGGAATAGGGGATCTACACCAGCACCGTAGCCCGATGATAAGCCACCAAGCCTTCAAGCGGCGACTTTACAATTTTCCCCAACTCGAGTTCGTATTGATGGCAAATGCTGGCCACCACGTCTTTGAAACCAAAGGCCACAGAGCCCGTGAAATGAATGGATTGTTTCCAGCTTTCGCGGTATTTGAGGATGTATTGCCGGAAGAAATCGTTGAGACAATCTTCGATGATATTCTCTACCATATAGTGTCCTCGATTTTCTCTAAGAAGTTTTACGAAAGACGCGAGATAGCGATTGGGAAAGGGTTCGCGGTAAATCTTGCTGAGAATATGTTCCAAATCGTTGCCAAATTCCATCTCGAAAAAGGCATGCAGTTCGGCATCAAAGGTGTTGTAAGCGTAGTATTGAAGGACACGCTTGCCCATGTAGTTGCCGCTGCCTTCATCGCCTGCTACATAGCCTAAGGATGCTTGCTGTTCTGCTGCCTTTTTGCCATCGTAATAGCAGGAATTGCTACCGGTGCCAATGATGCAAACCACACCCTTTTCGTCTCCACAAAGGGCATGTGCGGCGGCCATCATATCGCTCTGAACGCTCACGTCCTCTTGTCCGAAATAAGATTGTAAAGCTTTTTTCACTAAGTCCTGATTTTCCTTTCCCGACGCTCCGGCGCCATAAAAAACTACTTGATCCACCGGGTACTTTTCTGCATTCCAGTTTAGTTGTTCGTTGAGCATGGAGTTAATTTCTGCGCTGCTTTGCAAATAAGGATTGATGCCTTCGGTCTTGAAAGATTGCGTTCGCCCTTCAGCCCGCAGCAAGCGCCAATCAGTTTTGGTGGATCCACTTTCAGCAAGGAGCAGGCTGGACATAAGCTTTCGTTTTTTGGTGTTAAGGAAAAGGAGTCAACAAACCTAATCGAAAACACGGGTTTATTTTGCCCTTGGTGATGGCATTATTGTTACAAGTTGGCTAATAAACGAAGTGCCCATAGGCATAGCAAGCTACCTTTGTGCAAGCATATTTATGGACGATAAGAAACGGCTGCGCTTAAAGGTTGTGTTTCCTTTTTTTGCTGCAACAATCATGGTGTTGGGCATGGTTATCGGGTTTCGCCTTCATGATACGCTAAGGAATAAACGCGACATCAGCACTGTCGTTGAGCGTAGCGATAGACTGGAGCAACTAATTGATCTTATCAGGCAGAACTACGTAGATTCTATCAATACAGACGGCCTCTACAGCGATGCTATCAAAGGGATTTTATCGCACCTAGACCCACATACTACTTACATTCCGGCGGACGAATTGGATGCGGTAAACGATGGTTTATCGGGTTCCTTTTTTGGAATAGGAATAGAATACGCCATTATTCGAGATTCCTTGCAGGTTACTTATGTGGTACCCAATGGACCTTCGGCGCTTGCAGGTGTCAGAGTGGGTGATAGAATTATTAAGGTCAATGACACACTCGTAGCAGGTGCGGGACTTCCTTCCCAATCCATAGTGGATAAGCTTCGTGGAGCGCAAAATACCGAAGTGGACGTTTCGGTCAAGAGTATCGATGCGCCTGGAATTCGTGATTTGAAAATTGTGCGCGATGAAGTGCCAATAGTGAGTGTGGACGCGGGTTTCATGCTGGATGCAAACACAGGTTATATCAAAATCAATCGTTTTTCTGCAACTACGTACGCGGAATTTGCTAAGGCGCTGACGGCAGTAAAGCGAAAAGGAGCGACAAATTTAATTCTTGATTTGCGCCAGAATCCTGGAGGATATTTGGATGCCGCACGAGATATTGCCGATGAATTTTTGGACGATCATAAGCTCATTGTTTACACTAAAAGCTTGCACGAAAAGGAACAGGATTATCGGGCAGTGAACGATGGAATGTTTGAAGAAGGTAGGCTCATTATTTTGATAGATGAAGGCTCTGCTTCTGCGTCTGAAATCCTTGCCGGTGCAGTTCAGGATTGGGATCGAGGCGTGATTGTCGGTCATCGGAGTTTTGGAAAAGGTCTGGTACAGGAGCAGTATAATCTTGATGATGGCTCTGCTTTGCGGCTCACAATTGCGCGTTACTACACTCCTTCCGGACGGTCAATTCAAAGGTCATTTAAAAAGGGAAAAGCAGCTTATGCGGCAGCTTATGCAGCACGATTTAAGGATGGTGAATTAACTGGCGACACTTCCGTGGCTAAAGAGGATACTCAGGCTTATTACACCTTGGTAACACATCGTTTAGTTCATGGAGGAGGCGGGATTAAGCCGGATGTTTATGTTCCTTACGATTCTGGTAGGATTTCTCCAGAGATGCTTCATTTATTGGTATCCGATCATTTGCAAGAAGCCATTTGGGATTACTATAGCGAGCATTATAAATCCTTGAAGTCATACCAAAGCAGTCTAGATTTTTCTAGGAATTTCAAAGGTGGAACGGATATTCTCGAAAGCTTTTTAAGGAAGCTGCCCCCATCTGGGAGACTGATGGCGACGAGTGTTTTTCAACGGCCTCAAAATCGGGATTATTTCCTGCTCCAAACACGTAGCCAGATAGCAAGGATTCTTTTTGGGAACAATGGTTATTATGCTGTCAGTGCCACTGGAGATGATTTTATTAAGGAGGCTCTACAGATTATCCACTCTTCCAAATACGACCAACTAATAGGCCGGAAGCCTGTCCATCCATAGAATATTTGCTTTGTCTCTGGCATCTGCACAAAAGCTTTGATGCCCATTTGTAATCAGCCAAAAGCTACAGTTAGGTAGCTTATTGTGGTATTGTAATAATTGCTGCAACACTGTTTCATCAATTGGCACATCCGGAGCCTTACATTCCGCCAAAAGCCACGGCTGGAAGTTGTCGCGGTGAAATACAGCGATATCGAATCGAAGCCGCGTTTCCCCATACTGCACACTCCGTTCTACAGCTATTAATGATGCAGGGTAGCCTTTAATTTCTACGAAGTGCTGCAATAAAAGCTGCCGTACATGTTCTTCAGGCGTAAGCTTTATCCAAGCCTTTCTAATACTATCCCAGACTTCAGTTTGCTCGCCTTCTCCGCGTGTTTTAATGCTGTGTTCGAGTAAAGGAAGCTGAATCATTTTCTTGAGAAATAGTCTTGCAAAGATGGCGCATAAAAAAAACCGCCCCGAAA
>JBDTKK010000186.1:0-4294 GCA_039935335.1 Chitinophagaceae bacterium | reverse complement strand
AACCGGACGCCGCGCAAATCGCCGCTATTTTCCGGGGAGAGCATTCGACGTCCCTATAAGTGTGCTAGACATAGAGCGGGCGAAAACGTTTCTTGATTGGACACCTAAACTGGATTTTTATCAAGGATTGCAACGGTTTGCAGCATGGATGGAACAGCATCCAGATATGGATTGACCAAAAAATAGCGGGGATGAATCGGATTGCACAATTTTGGTTTGGGTAAACGGCGCGCCTCAAGGAAATTATCGCCAATAGTGCGCGCGGAATGTATTGCTGGCAAGTACGAAAATGCAGAACAAGGACATTGCAGCCGAGCTGGATGTGGGGCGCGTGCAGGCCGGGCACTGACGCGAGCGCTACGCCAACTTGCGTCTGACGGTACTGATCACGCAAACGGCGCTCCCGGGCAAGCCAGTAGAGCACACGCAGCATGCCAACGTGCTGGGCGTCAGCCAGTCGAGCGTCTCGTGTCATGGGCGCGCACAGGGATGGAGGCCGCACTTGATCAAAATCTTCATAGTCTTGCGCGATCCGAAGTTTGTCTAGAAGCCCAAAGAGTTTGTGACTCTGTACATATCCTCGTCAAAGCATCCCTTCGTGTTGTGCTGCGACCATGACTCATGATTACAAGGCCCACGGTACCACTGCGCTGTTTGCTGAGCCCAACACGCTGGACCGATCGATACCCGTTGCGAGCATCATCACCGCCATACGGACTGACTGAATTTTCTACGCCAAATTGATCGGTAAACCCCTGAAAGACAAGTCGCTGCATTTGATTTGCGATAACTATGCCGCGCATACACATCGCAAGGTAAAAGAATGGCTGAAGAAACTCCCGCACTTGACGGTCCACTTCACTCCAACTTCCGCTTTGTGGTTGAACATGGTCGAGCGCTTTTCCGCGACATCCCCCACCAACCGCCTACGCCGTAGCGCGTTTCGCAGCGTCCCCGAACTCAACTTCGCCATCAAGGAATGCGTCGTCATGCATAATCAGTTCCTCAGACCTTTTGTCTGGACTGCCAAGGCCAACGATATACTGCAAAAAATTATTCGAGCTTATTGACACTTAAGTGCCAAACAAAATGACTCACTACACTAGCCCATTACGGGCAATGGCAGGTCGCTTAAAAGAGGTTAGACATGCGGTCACATCGGTCGCAAAGCGTGCGGTAATCTACTTAATAAAGCGATATGCCTTCAACCCTGCAATTCGTGGCTGTTATACCTCAGCCCAAAATATTTCGAGCAAGGCTATATTTCCAGTATTTCCGGAATTACATGAACTGCTTTTCGTTAAGCTGAAGCTGTATATGAGGAGTCACTACTTACATGGAAACCGTTCTTCTTCCATTTTTACTTCTGTACGTCTTTACTGGCCCAAGAAATCCGTTCCTGTAGATTTCAATCCTAAGGTGTCTGTAATTGTGCCCAGCTATAACCACGCCCGTTTTCTTCGACAGCGGCTCGATTCAATCTATCAGCAGACATACTCGAATTTTGAGGTCATTCTTTTGGACGACAGCTCGACGGATGAGAGCCGAATTATTCTTGAAGAATATCGGCAGCGCTATCCACAGATAACTCAGTGCGAGTTCAATAAAAACAATTCTGGAGGAGTGTTTAATCAATGGAAGCGCGGTTTTGAAATAGCGTCTGGAGATCTAATATGGATAGCTGAAAGCGATGATTATTGCTCTGAGAATCTAGTGGCGGAGCTCGTGAAATATTTTGTAGATAATGCTGTAATGCTTGCTTATTGTCGAACCACGTTTGTTGAGAAAGAGTCTGCGGAACCTATCTGGAGTCTGGAGGAATACTTAACGGAGCTGGACCCCGTCTTATGGCGTAACTCTTATGTTATGTCCGCACATCGCTTAGTAAATAAGGCTTGGGCGATTAAAAACTTGGTACCAAATGTTAGCAGTGCGATCTTTCGCCACCCGAGGAAATTGGAATTACTGCGGGATGAAAAATGGATGCAGATGAGGATATGCGGGGACTGGGTATTTTATTTGCACCTTATACGTGGTGGTCTAGTAGCCTACACCCTGGAAGCGACTAATTACTATCGAATTCATCAAGCGAATACCTCAGTGAGCACATATAGTCAAGATGTTTACTATCAGGAACACGAACAAGTCGCAGCAGAGGTAATCACATTATATCGGGTCGAGGACAAGGTGTTTGAACACCAACGGCATCTTCTGGAATCACATTGGCACTCACACCGTACGGATTACTCAGAAGATTCATTTAAAAAATGCTACGACTACGAGCGAATTCACCACCTTTCGATGCAGCGGAAGCCAAATTTACTTATGGCGTCTTTTGCGTTAATAGCGGGAGGAGGGGAAACTTTTCCGATCAAACTCGCCAATATGTTGAAAGCGGCTGGTTATGGGGTCACTTTTTTTAACTGCGATAAGGCACCTACCGAATATGGCATAAGACGAATGTTGCGAGAGGACATACCGCTGTTGGAGTTGGATACCATGGAGAAACTAAGTGCCGTAGTTGATGACATGGGGGTCGAGCTTGTGCACTCACACCATGGATGGGTTGACACAAATGTTTGCAACCTTCTGGGTCAGAATCCTAACAGTCAACTAATTGTCACGACTCACGGAATGTACGAGACAATTCCACCAGCAGAGTTGACCCAGATTCTTCCTTTGCTGGAAAAAAGGATAGGGAAGTTTGTTTATATTGCTGATAAAAACCTAGTGCCTTTTCTTTCCAATTCCTTTGATATGTCCCGTTTTGTTAAGATCGAAAACGCGTTGGATATCTCACCAATATCGCCGGTTCTAAGGGATGAAATAAATGTTCCAGAAAACGCCTTCTTAATTTGTTTAGTCAGCCGGGCCATTCCAGAAAAGGGATGGCAAGAGGCTATTGAAGCTGTGAAGTTAGCGAGAAAGCTTAGCCAGAAAGATATTCACTTATTATTAATTGGTAATGGTCCAGAGTATGAAAGGTTAAAACAAACAATTGGCCATAAATATATTCATTTGTTAGGATTTCGCGCAAATACTCGTGACTATTTTGCAGCATCTGATTTAGGTTTTCTTCCTTCACGTTTCGTGGGTGAAAGTTTTCCACTTGTGTTAATTGATTGTTTCTATTCCAATCGACCGATGTTGGCAAGCAATATTGGAGAGATTAAGAAAATGATGTCCACCGACAGTGGCCCAGCGGGAACAGTGTTCAACCTTGAAGACGGAAATATTCCGATAACTACTGTTGCTGAAATCATTGTTAGATATATTGAAGAAAAAAATCTATACCTGCAGCATCTGCAACGAGTTCCCGTCGCAGCCGCGAAATTCGATTCGGCAACCATGTTGAAGAACTACGATGCTGTTTATCTTGAGTTGCATAAGAAAAACATTCACAACGCTTCGCGTGGATCTTCCATATAGTGGATGCCTATGTTGAAACTAGCATTTAATTATAGTTATTAAGGAATCACGATGAAAATGATAATTAACCTAATCAACTAGACAATATGAAAATCTATCCAATTCCGGACAGAAATTTTAATTTTATAGAGAACTTTACTTCCCGGTATGGTTTTATTGGAATATGTTTGGTTTGTGGCCGCCCAGCCTATTTTAATAAGTTTTACGACAATCATAGGGAATTAGGTCATTGCACGTTATGCGGAGCAAGTAATAGAAAGAGGCAGTCATGTTATTTGTTAAGAAAATTTCTCAACCTAAGGGATTTCGGTAAGATAACATCAAGCAAAAACATTTTGAATGCCGAGTCTTCCGGTAGCCTACATGATGGGCTTAAACATAATGTTAACTATGTCTCAAGCGAATACTTTGGTGGAGCGTACAAATCAGGAGATATCGTTGGTGGAGTATTAAATGTAAATTTGACAGACTCCCATTTTGCAGAAAATACATTTGATGTCGTACTTACAAGTGATGTTTTTGAGCATATTCCAGATCCCTATAGAGCGTTTAAAGAGGTTCGTAGGATATTAAAGCCAGGAGGGGTACACATCTTTACCATTCCTTTTTATCAAACCAGTTATTTTGACGAAAATAGAGCTGAAATAATTGATGGCGAAATTAAGTATCACATGGAGCCAATTTACCATCTGGACCCCTTAAATCCGAATGGCATACTCGTATATAATATTTTTTCAATGGAAATGTTATTGAAGTTAAGTAAAATTGGTTTCTACACCATGATGCACAAACTATATGATATCCGATATGGAATACTGGGTAATAATGGAATAATTTTTGAGAGCAGGAAAGTTTAAAGTACGGC
>JBDTKK010000185.1:0-5244 GCA_039935335.1 Chitinophagaceae bacterium | reverse complement strand
GCGTTCGGAATAGTTGAGCCGTTTTGTTGCCAGGTATAGCTGAAACCTGTGCCTGTGTTGGTTTGTAATACTGAAGTATCTCCTGCGCAAATGCTTAATGAAGATGCTGAAATTGAAGCCGTTGGTGGGGAAATAATTGACACGATCACTATTGCAGAAGTATCCATTTTACAAGGACCGCCATCAAGAATTACTTGATAGCTTCCTGCTGTACTCACGACTAAGTTGCCAGAAGTTGCTCCGATGATGAGGTTTCCATTGCGCAGCCATTGAAATTTCATGTTCAAAGCAGATCCGTAACCGCCTGCTACAAGTGTTGTGGTATCGCCTGTGCAAAGCTGGAGATGCGGTGCGTAAATGCTTGCCCGCAAAGTATCTGTTGGGTCGGTATTGAAAACTAAGCTATCGCTTTTGGTGGTGCATCCTGTAAGTGTGTCTGTGGCTACAGCAGTATAGCTTCCGGCGTTATAGATATACTTGGTAAAAAGAGTATCGGAAGGTTCCAGTACGCCATGCGAATACACGATTCCGCTAAAATCAAGATAGGGATAGCCATAATCCCACTGATACAATATTCCCGAACCGGGATTGGTAATAGAAAGTGTAATTGGTTCTGGACTACATTGATAGCTGATAATTGGTTTCGGCGGATTGGGATTCATGGTAAGGGTAGTACTATCCGCCACAGGTGTACCGCATTTTGGGGTGGTAATTAAGACTCGATAAATGCCAATCTTTGAACCGTTAACGTTTGTAATTGTCGGTTGCCGCAAGCTGGAGCTAAATCCATTGGGTCCTGTCCAGGAATAAGTAGCATTTGGAAGAAAGATGGCACTAAGCAGAACGTCGGTGCCAGCGCAGGCTACGTAGGAAGAGCTGGAAATTAGTCGGGAATTATTGAGGTCTAAGATTTTGATGCGCTGCACCACAAATGCCCCACAAGTGTCTTCCACTTTTACATCATAAAACGCTCCTGCATTTCCGCTAAATCCGCTGAAAAATCCACTATCATTTGTGGCGATAAACGGGCCGCTAACACCATTGCCTGCCAGGGCTAAAGAATAATGGTAATGAATTTTTGGTGTGTAAAATGGTGTTCCGTCCTGTCCTTTTACAGCCACTTGCGCCGTGCCGGCAATAGCTCCATTGCACAAAAAGCCTTGCGTCTGATTGACATCTATGCCCAAAGGTTTTTGGGTGTAACTAAAGGTGTAGGACGATGTATAAATATTGGGATAGCCAAGAGCAAAGCCACCTGGATTATACACATGGGCTATAAAGTTAGCTGTGGACGTACTAGTTGGGACAATTGTATAGATACCGGGTTGAGTGAGCAAAATTGGTGTACCTAAAGGATAAACTGGCCAAACAAAGGCACCGGAAATTACCGTAATCATCCGGCGCCCATTTAACAATAATGAAAAGCCCAATGGTTGGCTGCTACCAGCACTTGAAGCAGTACCGGTTGGCGTAATCCAAAGTCCCTGACAGGTCAGTCGTTGCGCAGGAGTACCGACCGTAAATTGATACAAGTCGGAATTTGATACGCTTACGTTCAGATAATAAATACCGCAGTCGTCGGTGATTTTCCAGACATAATTCCCGGGTGGAAATTTCACGGAGCTTGGTGTGGGAAAACCATTTCTATCAAAAAAATATTGACTTCCTCCATACCAGTAATCCTGAAATGAATAGCCCGCGGGGCCGCTAAAAAGTTCAACTTTCCTATTACCACCAATGCCTGCGTTGCTTGTTTGAAACTGAAATCCATCCACATAATTATTCAGTCCACTTGCTCCATTTATAACCCTTACAGAATAGGGGTTGCCGGAAACGTTGCTCGTACTAATTGTGCGTGTACTTGTATATCCATCGCCTGTCGTGAAACTAACCGTATAATTTCCCAGCGGAAGATTGGGCGTCGTAAGGGTTTTTGTATTTGAGATAAAAGGCCCGTAGCTCTGCGAGGTTGCTGTGTTTGTCATTGTATAAGAAATGGGAACACAGACTAGAGGATAAAAGAGCGAAAATTCCGTAGAAAAATCTATGTTGCAATGTTGCTTAATGGTGCTACCCAGCACTGGATAAGGGATTGTCGACGTAATGGTTTTGCTGACTCCACAAGGGGGCTGAATAATGTAGGTAATCGTTTTGCCATAGCAGCTTTTGATGCTTTGGCTACTGGGCAATTTTATAGACATGGAAGAATTGCCGAGGCTAACAAAAGGAGTTGATGAGGCAATTCCTCCACTAATTTGCATAGACCACTTAAAACTCGTGTCGGAGCTGTAGCCTGACCAACCGCTGATGTTTTCATCGACTAAAGGCGCATTGACAATTAGGGTATCGCAACCCTTTGATTGAACTCCGTTGAAAATGTAGTTCGCCGTAGTTGGATTGACGCTCAAAACCGTATCTGTTTTGGGAATAGTCCCCGAGCTACAGGCATCGACCACCTGAATAGCATAAGCTCCCGCCGGAAGCTTGTCGAACGTAAAATAATTTGAATTGCTGCTGATGGAAGTTGCACCCGCGTAAGCAATAGGGTGCGATGTTATTGTATAAGTGAAGGGCAGCACACCGTTGTTTACGCCTATGGAAAGCTTCCCCGTTGCCCCGCAACTAAGAGATGACCGTGTGCTCGTTCTAAAAATTGTGGGTACTACATAAGTTCCGGGAATGGTAATCGTCGTATTTCGCCCCACAATCGTACTACCACAATTGGCCACAACACTCACTTGGTACACGCCCGGCGGTATGCTTGTAAAGTTGGGCGAAGTATTTAGTGGAAGGGAAAACCCGTTCGCCGCAATCGGAATTCCGTACTGAATATTACTCAAGTTGGCCACATCAATGCCGTGGAGTGTTACGGAGAAAGCGCCATTGGAGGCGCAGGAAGCAGCGGCAGTTAATTGTGCTGAAATGCTCCAATTGCTGCACTGGGCTTGAATTTTAGTATTGCCTACGATGCAAAGCGCCGTGAGCCACAAACAGAAAAAAATCTTTGAATAGTGTACATTCATGTTAAGACTTAAAACGTTAAAACAAGGTTTTTATTCTTAGCTCAACGACTTCTTTTTGCGAGTGGTTGATTTTTAATTCATTTTTTTACACAAGATGCATCTGCACTTTAAAGCATTCTATTTACAATGCAACCATCCAACCCTCAAGTTCTTATCCCTCCCTGAATGCTCAAAAACAAGCACGGCATAGTCGCCCGTTTCTGGGGAATAATTGCCTGTATTGAACAATGCAAATCGATTGTCCACATCACCTTTTGGCTCACCAAAAAGATGGAATTTGCTCAGCTCATTGCCCGCCACACGATACGCCACCGCATTCGCATTAGTAACGCCGGACAGCACACCATTGGTTTCTGAAGGGTCTTTATCAAAGTCCTTCGGATGTTGATTTAATGCGACAAAAGAGCCTAAAGGAGTGCTGAAATAATTGAAATAGTAGAACCCCGGATCGGCAACAGCGGCCAGATACAAGCCCCATTGTTTCGGTACGCCGGCAGAGGAAACATCCATTCCTTTTAGGTACAAAGGCCCCATCGTAGCACGGTCTGCGCTGAGCCTTGCGGGCACCACCGCCGATGCTTCTTGCTCGCCTTTGGCATTATATCGCAGCAGCCCAATATCGCCCAATACCGTACTATTTGTACCGTGACTACTCGTTTGTTGAAAGATGTGCTGCAACAATATTTCAAGGCTGCCATCGGCATTTACCGTTGCATAAACAGGCACTCCGGTGTACTTTCCTCTCTTGCCGTTCCATTCTTTTTCAATGGCTTCCAGCTTGCCGAGGTCAATACTTCCACCCCAGGCCACGTTGTAGTCCGAAGGGTTGATGGCAATTATGAGCGAGGAGTAAAGTGCCGTAGAAGTATTGGTAAAGAAGCCTCCTTTTGCACCTTGTGCCGTCACAGTTAGCAGTTCGTAAAGGTTGGCTTTGGCATTGTAGAGAAAGATGCCGTCAGTCTTCTTTAACTCATCGGCGCTATCAATGGTGTGCTGTTCAAAATTGCCATTTTTAAAGGAAGAAACGACGAGGCGATTCTCTTTACCGCCTGTTCTTTTGGTATTGTATTCGTAGGTGCAAAGTGCTACTTCGGTGGTGCCGCGAACAGCCATGCCAATGTAGTCAATGTACTTAAAATGCTCGTCGTTGAAGGCGTAATAGCCGCTGCTTACTTCGTTGTTTTTTCCATCGTAAAGTTGGAGCATGATGCGTTTGGAAGTTTCTTCGAAAGGGTCAAAAACGACGACGGCATAGGCATCAGATTGTCCATCTTTTTGCACGTAAAATGATTTAGCCTTCACGCCGCCAAAAGCCATGGCAAAGGCCGAACCACGTGTATACTCGCCGATGTCGGCAATTTTAGCAGCTTCCAATAATTTGCCTTCGGCAGAGGAAACAGTAAGGCGGTAAAGTCCGGGATTTTGTCCTGTAGTGTATTGAACAAAGAGCATCACGGCATCACCTTGAGAAAAGATTCCTGAAAGATTGCTTTGCGCTACGGCACCTGCGGGCAGATCGGCATTGGAAAGCAGTGTGCGGCCAGCAACTTTCCGCGTCGGGTCATAGACGGTGACCCTGATGCCGGCTTTAGTAAAAAAGAAGAGAAGAGTATTGCCATTCGGGCATTGAAAGATGCGTGCGTCGAGGTCTTTAGGCTCTTCAAAAACGGGACTGAAACTGGATTTTAGTTCCTGTGCTTGAGTTGTATTAATAAAGGAAGCGGCAAGGAGAAAAAGTAGAGCGGCTAAGAGTTTTTTCATGGATTGTGTTCGTATTCTGGGACACAATGTAATGAAGCGATGGTAAGGATATGCAGAATTAAAAACTTTTTTTTCCAACAAGATGTTGATAATCATTCTTCGCCAAATATTCGCTAGAGCTTTCTGGTAATCAGCAGGTTCGTTCTCTTTAAAAACTAAGATACAGCTTTGCTTATTGCTTATCGCCTATTGCTGATTGCCTATGCCACCACCTCTCCTTCCAGATCATAATCGAAAGCTTTGGTGATTTTCACGTTCACAAAGTCGCCTATCGGCAAAGGTGTTTTACTGTGAATCAAGACTTCGTTGTCCACCTCCACACTATCAAATTCCGTACGACCGAGATAACGACCCGCCTCTTTTTTATCAATCAAGACCTTAAAAGTGTGACCTATTTTCTCCTGATTTTTCTCGTAAGAAATATCTTGTTGTACTTCCATTATTTCCTCCGCTCGACGTT
>JBDTKK010000184.1:0-4640 GCA_039935335.1 Chitinophagaceae bacterium | reverse complement strand
ATTGAGAAATGTAGCTCTGATTCGATTCGTGCCAATACGAACCGCTCGGATTTAAAAATGGGTGCAAATCTGTGTTCGCCGTGCAGTAAGCGGTGGATAATCCTCCGTCATTAATCCAGCTTCACTTCTCACAGTTTCCCGTCAAAATACCGATTCATCCCCGCAAACAAATACCCGTCCGATTTCATATCATCCAACTGGTTTTTTATCTCCTGTTTGATGCCCACATCGGTCAATGCTCCAAAGGCCATTTTAAAGGCTCGAAACTTAGAAAACGTAGAATACCGCAGATTTTTCAGTTCAATTCTGTTGATTCCATAATAATCTTCCGCTGCCTTTATGTATGGTGCATACTCTGGTTTCGTAGGTACGATTTTCACTTCTTTCAACATATCATCCGCAGCATAGGCATAAAAATCTTGAGGCTTCTCGAAATAAGGATTGATGAGGTAGGCTTTTTCTTTCTTGTGATTGGTCAGAAATCGCGAAAGAGGATATTTGGATTTCAAATCCACTGGGTCGGGCGAAATATTGCCGACCAGTTTGTCGATTGAGGCATCTGTGCTGGTCTTTTTTACTCCCGGCGCAGTAAACATTTTTGCTCCAACAGGGAAATTTACACCCTTGTAAGTCTGGTTGCAAATTTGGCAAGCATAGAGATAATTGTCGTAGGTATAAGCCAACCACCAATACACACTTTTGGGGCGATAATGCTCCACATCGCCATGCGCTACCACTTCGGTATTGGCTTCGCAATAGGCACATTTCCCATTGCTTTCCACTTTCAATTGGTCCTTGGCGGCAGTCCAAAAAGTACTGTTGAATATCACAGGTTTTTTGGCATCATTCAGGAAGGTTCTTTGGGCTAATAAAAGCTCTTTATCCTTCGTCATTTTTGAAGATCCACGGTACTTTGCCGGAATAACTTTAATCGTTCGGATACGTTGTAGGGCAATCATAAATAGGGCTTATTTAAGGTTGAGCTGTGCTTCAATTTTGGCCAATAAATCCAACTCTTTTGCGGAGGCAGTAGGGAAGGCTCGTTCGGGCATGGCTATGTCCAAATGGGGTAGCGGAGTTAGTGCTTCTCTACCAGCCATTCCTGATTGGGTAAGGCTTTTCTTTTTTTGGCTTTTATAAGTGTCTTTGGCTTGCTCTACAGCCAGACTTTCATCTGTTTTTAATCCAAAAACAGGTGTCATCAAAAGCTGATTTACGAGTAGTGTTCTGGGCGAGCCAGCGAAGGGAAGTAGCCGTACGATTTGGTTTTCATCCCGCTTTAAGGCAAAGAGTTCGCCAGTATCTGCTTGTTGGGCTGTGAGCGCGGAATGTGTGGTGGCAATGATTTGAAAATTGGGTAACCAAGAGGAGATGAAATTGTATAATTGCCGTTGCCATTTTGGGTGGAGGTGGATGTCTATTTCGTCAATAAGTAATAGGCCGGGCACATCAAACGGGTCCGTGAAATTGCCCGTATAATTCGTAATGCGGAACAGTAAATCGCCTATCCATGCTGCCATACTTTGGAAGCCATCGCTAAGTTGATTGAGCGGGAAAATGCCGTCTTCAGATTGGAAAAGGAGTTGTTCATTATCGGTGTCCAAACTATGAAAACTTATCTCGGGGAAAAAGTCGTGCAGGGCTTCTTTTGCAAGGTCAGTTCCTGCTTCGCCCTTTTGTTTTTTAAGTTGAAAAATCCAATCGGTCAGCGGGTTCAAAGTTGATTCGCGCCGAAGTAGATTTTGGATGTTTTGCCAGCGAATGTTTCCGCTTTCTACTTCCATTTTTCCGAGTGATTTCCGCCGAGTAGCACCATAAGCCACCACCAGAAATTCGGTTTGGTTTTTAATAATAATCTCTTCCGCCGCCGCCAATGATTTCTCATTGGTTTTGGGCGAGACCTCATTAAATAAATCTAATGAAATGCTTTGTTCTTTCTTGCCTCCCAGGCTGAATGTAGCAGAGATGTTGCCGCTGTCCGTGCCTGCTTTTAGCCAGAGTCCTTCAGTGTTGGCGGCAGCGCAAGAAAAAGCTTCCTTACCCGCTGTCAGCAAGGCAATAGCTTCCAATAGGCTGGTTTTGCCCACACCATTTTCGCCGACAATGAGCGTCCATTTGCGGAGTTCTTTGGGTGATTTCTCAAAGGAAAATTGAATATCCGAGAGGCACTTGAAATTGTGCAGTGAAAGGGTTTTTAGAATCATAGTCGGAAGGTTTGGTTGTAAATTTAATTCCTGCCTTTCGATTTTTCAAGTGTAAGGGTTGAACTCTTTTTGAAGCACCACTCTCCATTCATCAATCACCATTCAACTTGTGGTACACCCATTTCCAGCATCTTTGTCGCTTGAAACGGTCTGGTTTTTTCTCTCTCTTTTTAATGCTCGGTTTGATGCCGTTTTTTGCATCGACTTCATCAGCACAAAGCCGTGCCGATACGCTCCGTGAAGTAGAAGTAAAAGCCGAAAGGTCTCGCACAGAATTGACCAAAAATTCCTTCCTTCCCGGCGCTAAAATTATACAACTTGACTCGGCACTTTTGCAGCAATACCAACAACAAAGCATTGCTTCTTTAATTTCTGAAGCTTCCTCCGTTTTTGTAAAAAGCTATGGTTTCAACAGCCTTGCAACCTTGAGTTTTCGTGGAGCTTCTGCTGCCCAAAGTGCGGTTTATTGGCAAGGAATTCCTTTAAGCAATGCTGGTACCGGACTCACAGATATTTCCCTTTTGCCCGTCCTTTTTGCCGATTCTATTAGCTTGCAATATGGCGGCAGCGGCGCATTGGGTGGCAGCGGAAACATAGGCGGGGCTTTGCTTCTAGAAAATAAGGCGGCAAACTTTTCTCCTGTTAATAAGCTGACAGGAAGTGCACAATTAGGCTTTGGAAGTTTCAACCAAAAGACCGCCGCTGCCACCCTAGGTTTTTCCAATAAGCACTTTGATTTACGTGCTCGCGCTATCTATTCGGATGCCGATAACGACTTTAAAGTTCCCATTTCTGGCGGCGGAATTTATGAAGCCAAAAATGCTGCACTTTCCGGTGGAGGATTAATGTTGGATGGTTTTCTAAAAATAAATTCCAAGAATATTCTCGCTGCGCATTTTTGGCAACAAGCCTACCAGCGGGAAATTCCACGGGCCTTATTCGAGAGTAGTTCTGTGAAGTATCAGGATGACGCAGCAACTCGTGCCTTGCTCCAATGGAATCGGTTTGGCATCAAGACGCAATCCTATTTTAAGGCAGCTTTTTTGGAAGACCGCTTCGCATACGAGGATTCGTCCATTCAGCTTTCGAGCAATATCACGACTAGACATTTGTATGGGGAAATGGGGATTTCTGGCAATTTGGATGAACATACGGTTTGGCAAGTCTTTGCGCCTATTCAATACATGTCTCTTTCCGGGAATAATGCACCAAGTCAATTTCGATTGGCGTTAGCGGGAAGCGTTCGGAGGAATTATTTTGAAGATCGACTATCGCTGGCGCTTAACGCTCGTTGGGAGTCTTTCGGTGGGGTATTCATCTTGCTTCCGGGCGGTAGCGGGTCATTTGCATTGTCTAAGGATTTTGAAATAAAAACTTCCATTCAGAAAACCTATAGAGCGCCCAATCTGAATGAGTTATATTATCAACCTGGTGGCAATCAATTCTTAAAACCTGAGCACGGATGGAGTGGGGAACTGGGTTATGTTTTCAAAAATTCTTTAAACGAAAACTTTGCTTTTTCCCACAGCATTACAGGTTATTATCGGGATATAGAGGATTGGATTATTTGGCTAGGAGGTGCGGTTTGGACACCGCATAATTTGGCTGAAGTGATAAGCAGAGGGCTAGAAACGGAGAATTTTATTTCTGGGAAAATGGCAACGATCCGCTGGCAAGTCGGACTTTCTTTGGCCTACACGCGCTCGAGTCCAACAAAATCTTACCTAAGCAATGATAATAGTGTGGGGCATCAAATTCCCTACACGCCTTTTTTTACCAGCAATCTCTCTGCAAAGCTCAGTTGGAAGAACTTTTCGGCGACTTATTTAAATTCTTTAGTCGGCAAGCGTTTTATTACTTCCGACGAGTCAGCATCAATTTCTAGCTACAGTAATGGAAATATTTATTTATCATATGCGACAGGAAAAACTCGCCCTAAATGGCAGGTGAATTTAGCAGTTCAAAACCTGTGGAATGCACATTATCAAATAGTTGCCTATCGTCCTATGCCGGGTATTCATTATCAGCTTGGGTTGGTGGTTTCCATTTATTAACCGCAGAATTCCAAGTAATTTCATTAAATTTACAAGAAGTACCCAACCCTTTTGACTTTTTGCACGTCTTATAGGGTAACAAACGTTTTTTACGCAAATTCACTTGTCTATCGCCTTGGCATATAATACATCTACTCAGGCAAGCGAGCTACAAGAGTTGATACGAGGCTGCGAACGCAATGAAAGAGCATCGCTGGAGAAATTGTATCGGCTTTTCTATGGTCGCATGATGGGAATGGTATGTCGGTACATAGACCATCAGGAACAGGCGGAAGAGATATTGAACAATGGATTTTTAAGAGCTTTTAAGCGGATTAGTCAGTATGATTTTAAAGGATCGTTTGAGGGATGGCTGCGTCGGGTAATGTTTCATTGTGTGAGC
>JBDTKK010000183.1:0-4783 GCA_039935335.1 Chitinophagaceae bacterium | reverse complement strand
AGTATTGAAACAAACAATCGGAAACAAGAAAGAATCGTTGGCGTGCGGCACAAACCGACTAAACCCATGCTGCATATCATAGCTCAAAGGATTATCTGGTGCGGCGTGCTCTATACTTTCCTCCAGTGCGGCTGCTCTATCTCCAATAATGGGTGCAAAAATGGATGCAGCTAAGTCTGGGCCTAGCATTCGGGCAATTGTGAAACTGAGAAAATCGTGACCCAGGAAGTTTGTAGTGACGGTATCCAGCCTTGAGATTTCTTCTTTTCGAAGCTCCGGATGCGCCAATGCGGCAAGAAAAGTAGCATGACCCACACTACCCCCCGATGCGCCCGACAGGCAAAGCAAATGATCTAAAAACGGTTCGGCCCCAGCAGCCGTTTTTGCAGTAAGATGGCTCAATACCAATGCTGTCCAATAGCCACTTCGGCTGGCACCCCCATCAGCCAAAACGATGAAAACGGGATAGTGAGTGGAACCCGTAATTTTTTCAGCCCTACCCGGTTGATGCAGCCATGCATGCATATAGCTGTCTAGATCCATGCGCTGGGAATAATTCACCTTAGTATCCTTGATAGACCGCGCCCAGTGTGGCTCTGTGAAGAATCCCACTATTACAATCAGCGTTACAATTAGAAAATGGATGTTAATCCCTCGTCGGTGAGAAAGCAATGAAACGAAGTTGCCCATTCCCAGTAAAACCCCGAAAGCAAGAAAGAGAAGGGGAACTGGCGTAATGGCCAAAGCCACGGGTAATACCAACACGCAAAGTGCGTAAACGGTACCACCCACGATGGCGAAAATGTTGAACAATACAAACACAAATTGCTCCGTATCTGCCGCACTTTGCATCGTGGTTGCCCGATTGCCGGATGTCCGATCCAGCACCCAATCCAAATACCCTTGCATAAAAAAATGATGAACTCCGGTTTGGGAATTTTGATAGCTAACGACGCACTTGCGCGTCACTATCAAGAACAAAAAGCAAATCTGGCAGCAAATAAGTGTGGCAATAATCAACCAGCGATGATTTATTTTCCAAAAGATGACAGCAAGAGCGGAAGTACAAATTATCAAAACCCAACACAGTGTTCGGAGCCGAATTAGTAGCTTTTGCCTACTAGAACTAACGGCAAAAATTTGAAGCTTTATAGCAATCCAATGGAGAATCGCATAGACTAGGAAATCCAAGAAAATACCTCCCAGCCACACCCAATTATTGCGGATACCTACATGATCAAAACGGAGTATTGCCAAGATCATAATGAGGAAAATAGAAAAGGCCATAAGTCTTGGGAAATGAAAAAGCATGTCTTTCCCAATTTTCAAAGGTTTGCTGGTGGCCGCACCTGTGTATTGCGCATTGTACAAATCATCATGATTATAAGCAACCAAACGGGCTGTGTACCAAGTCACAAACACCCAAAAAACAATCGCTACAGTAAATGCTAATCCCGCCAGCCGACCACTTGATAAGCATAGCCGAATCATATCCTGACCCTGCGACAAAGAGCAGAAAACGAATGTGGCCAGCAGTAAAAAGAATAGGCTGGGAAAGAATAAATAGATGGTTCGTAGCAAAATCGAAACCCAGCGCAGAAGAAGTAGAATAAGGTCATTAATTTTCATAACAAAGAAATTATTTTTGAGGAAAGCCCAGATAACTCCCAGTTTATACCAAGAGTAAATCAGAGCGTTCTTTTTGGGGAAATAGTAATGATAGGATGGTTTTCACGAAGATAATTTTCTAAAATCAAAATCCAAATAACATGTCTGAAAAGAATATATTTCGACAACCTAACGTTTTTCCCTTTCTGCACGTCTTGATAGCTACACTTGCCTATGATGCATAGTTTACCGGAAAAATTGTCTTGACCGAAAACGAAAGAAATATCAATCCTGCTCTGGTTACGATGGTAGCCGGGAATGATTTGCTACCGCTAATCAAGGCTTGCCGTGCTAATGACCGAAAAGCACAACGAAAATTCTACGATCATTATGCGCCCTTGATTTTCGGTATTATTCGCCGTTATACCTCCAACCTAGAAGCTGCAGAAGAAATCCATAGTGCCGCCTTCTATCGCATTTTTAAAAGCCTAGATCAATACCGATTTGAAGGGTCTTTCGAAGGTTGGATGCGAAAGACTACCGTGAATGTTCTAAGCGATCATTTCAGGAAAAGCCATCCAAACAATACATCTCTTGGAGAAGACGCAGAAGATATTCCCGCTTGTGCCGACCAGTCCGGGCCGTCCAAAATGGCCTACAAGGATTTGCTCCAACTCATACAGCAACTACCCGATACCCAACGCACCGTTTTTAACCTTTTTGTATTTGAAGAATATGCCCACAAAGAAATCGCCGACCTGCTCGGCATCCAAGAAAACAATAGCCGATGGCACCTGAATGATGCCCGCCGCCGATTGAAAGAACAAATAATTGTAAATAATCGTTGACCATGGAAGAGCAGCAAAAAAATATAGACGATCTCTTCCGGCAGTCGCTTAGCGACTACCGCGAAGCGCCGCCTGCTGCTGCCTGGGATAGGCTTGCAGCACAGCTTGGCGCAGACGGGATCGAACCGAAGAACAAGTACTTCTTCACGCGCTGGCTATGGTTTAGCCTGGTTTTTATACTGCTCGTGGGTGGTGGATGGTTCATTGCCGCCTACCAATCACACAATAAGACAATTGCCACACAACATTCTCTACAAGAAAATAGAAACCAAGATGGGATTGCAGAAAATGCGGGAACAAACAACGACATCTCAGCAAAAAAGGCGGATACTGTAAGTCATTCTTTAAACAAGAAAAGTATCTCCCAAAAATCACTTCAACAGTCTATGAAAGGCATAGCGTCTTCAAGAAGTAGAGGAGGTTTTACCCCTTCAGAGAATGCTCCAAAAACACGCACTCCTAAAGGTTCAAGCTTGGGCAAGAATGATGAAGGAGATCAAAGTCAAAACCAAGTTGGGAATAGAATTGACGAAGCAAATTCTGATGCAAATACTGCCAGCATTGTAGGGCGAACATCAACAAAAAGCTTAGCTGGCGGGAAGGCAAAAACTGGTCAGATTGCTTCTCAAAATATTGTAAATAATTCTCCGAAATCGAACTTAAATTCTTCAACATCCTCAACCAAAAGGAACAAAAAAAGCTACCAAAATAAATCTGCTGAAACGCAAGCGGAGCAAGCATCCCGGAATAATTCTACCGCAACAGGAAATGGCCGGAACGCAAAAAATAGCAACAGTCCAAATTCTGGTAGTAATAAAAATTCAGTAGCCACTACTAAAAGTAAAATTTCTTCAGAAAAAAGAGAAGAAATAGCTAAGAACGTCAGGCCAAAAGCAGCGACGAAAAAGTTGGTTTTACCAAAGGAGAAACAAGCGATTGCTGCAAAACTTCCAAAAGGAAAAACGCAGGCGAACAGGGATAAATCAAAGCTTGCCAAGGAAGGTAAAAAGGCATTAGCAAAAGAGCTTGGAAAGCCCACGAAAGGAAAAGTAGCTTCTGCAAATAGTGCAACTACAAACACAAAGCCAGAAGAAGCAATTGCGAAGAAATTGCCCCCGCTCGTGCGGCAAACTGAATTCAAGTGGCAGCCCATGGCTAAGGCAGAACCTGCTACCACGAACGAGAATGAAGATGCTCCGCATAATGATACGGAAGACGACGAACAAGAGCCCATAACCCTTGCAACGGGAAGTGGTACCAGCGGCGGAGGCGGTGCTGGCAGTGGCGTTGAAGAGAAGAAGAAAAATCACAAACCTCAATCATTTTCTGTGGCAGCAATGGCAGGTTATGAGTTGCCTACAAAGAAATCCGGTGTCAATCAAATCAGTGCCGGATTGAGCCTTCTGTGGCATTTTGATCCGGGTATTGCATTGGGTATTCAGCCGATGTTTCGGTTTGGAAACCTTTCATCGCGCGGTGCAGGAGATCCTACAGCCTACCAGCAATCGAGCTATCAAGTGGACAGTGTTATTCGCGTTGATTCATTCGGCAAAGTGGGCTATCGCCAGTATAGCATCAGCCAAAAATTTGACAGTATTTCAGTGGCCGGCGCGGCGATAAGCGGCACGATGTGGCAGATAGAATTGCCCATTATTCTGAGCTACAAGATTGCCAAAGCCTGGCGACTATATCTCGGTGCGTCATTGAATTTGGGGGGGAAATTGAATGCCACTTCAGGAAGTGTGCAGCATTTCGAAAGCACTCGTTCGGATACGCTGGGAGGCGTAGGGGGCGGCAGCGTATTACCGGCTCGCTCTGCTGCTTCTTTTGCTAATTATTTTGGCGAATCTTCCCTGCCGCAATTTAGTCAGTACAGGCCCGCCGCAGTTTCGGTGGAGCAGCCTGCCAGCTTGCGCTTCGGCTATTTGTTCGGTGTAGGCTATGATGCAAAACGATTTACGTTTGATGCCAGTATTCACCAACAAGTTTCGGGATATGAAAAGCTCCCTAAATCGGTACAGGATGTCTTCTCGGCTGCGGCAATCCGATTGAGTTTTGGCTACTATCTTGTGCCTCCACGGAATAAGCGGATAAGTACTGAGCCATAAAAATATTTTCTGAGCTTACTAACGTTTTCGACCTACACAACGTCTTTATCCGTAGCAGCCAATTCTGGAAAACTCGAACTGCATTTTCATCAATAACAATCATCTTCTAAAAGCAATAACAATGAAACAAATTTCTCTACTCAGCCTCGTGCTGTGCCTCTGTATAGGCTTTGCCAAAGCAACCACTATTCATGGTGTTGTGACCAACGTTGTGACCAA
>JBDTKK010000182.1:0-11993 GCA_039935335.1 Chitinophagaceae bacterium | reverse complement strand
CGCAAACGGCATCCAGCCACCAACTCTGCGCGAATACTGGTATCACAGCCGAATCTTCCTTACAAATAATGCGGTATAGTTCCTTTTGGTTCACAAATAAATTAGGGATAAATAAAGTCGCAGAATTGGCTAAGATAGGCCTAGAGAAATGGCCAATATAATGCCTTATTCAAAGCTCAAAACTTTCGCAGCTTGAATGCGCCGGATGTACAGAAGAGGCAACAACGCACAGAAAAGACAAAGGCAGAACGTGCATAAATCAAGTACAACAACATGCCACCATACTAGGCGAACAGGCACGCTACTCACGTTGTAAGTCTCTTCAGGAAGCTTTATCCAATGAAATTTTTGCTGGCAAAAGGCAAGCCCCAAGCCGAGGATATTTCCAAATAAAATTCCGAGTCCACCAATGAGTGCGGCAATGTATAGAAATAGCGACCATAGTGCCTTTGGTGTCATTCCCAAGGCTTTCAACAGACCTATCATTACCGCCCGATCCACCATCAAAATCAACATCGATGACGCAAGATTAATAAAGGCCACAATGGCCACAATTATCAAAATGATTCTACCGTTCGTGTCTTGCGTGCTTAACCAGCTAAACACACCGCCATACACATCCGTAATGCTCTGCGCATTCATCGGCGGATTGATGTACTCATAATAGATTTTCGCAGCCATAGAATCAGCTTGCATTTTATCTGCAATTTCTACTTGATAACCACTCACATCATCGGGTAACCAAGAGCTCAAATGCTGCACTAAGCGCATGTCGCAAAGCGCGAATTGCTTGTCTATTTCCTCCATCCCAGTATGGTAAGTTCCAGCAACGTGCAACTTGCGGATACGAGGTGTGCCTTCATTCAGAAAATAGAGTTTGATGTCATCACCAATTTTCACGCGAAGCCGTTCTGTCGTGGTCTTTGAGAGGATAATATCTTGTGAATAATTGGTGTCTTCATAGCCAATTTTTGCGCCAGAAAAACTAATTGCCTGCGGAAATTTCTGGCCTGCCTGAACGCCTTTCAGCCGAATGCCTTCCATCTCCGATGCGTGCTGAATAATACCCGGCCTTACCACAAAAGGATAAACAGCCGTCACCTGCTTCATAGACTTCACATTGGCCATCAACTGCTTGTCCATTTTCACCGGAATCCCTGCGGAAATATCGCTAGTGCTGGCATCAAAAGGCACGATTAAAACCTCGCCCCAAAAGGAAAAAAGCTTCTCTCGAATTTCATATTTAAAGCCTCCAATAAAGGCCATAGAAAGTATCATCACCGCTACACTCAAAGCTGTTGCCCCAATGGCAAGCCGAATGATGAAGGCAGAAAAGGTACCCTGCTGATGGCGCACGAGCCGCCGAGCCAATAAAAGTGAAAGCCGATTAATGATGAAAACGATTGAGCCGCAAAGATGCGGTGGGAAAGAATGCGGAGGATTTTGACGGCGGGCAAGGTGATGGGTCTTTTAGAAATGAAGCTTGGTGATTCCAGTCTCAATACCTTGTTTCACTTTAGAGAAACTTTCCTAAATTTGCTTCGTGGAGAAAAATCGGAAATTCAGAAAAATAACGTTTTTCAAAAACTATTTTCAGGACTTCTTCTCCAGACAATCAAAACAAGTAAGAGCGAAAATTGTTTGGACCTTTGACCTCGTCGAAGAACTACAAAGAGTACCCGAAGCGTATCTGAAGCATATTGAAAACACGGACGTACTGTATGAAATTCGGATTCAAACAGGAAATGACATCTTCCGCATTTTCTGTTTTTTTGAGCAAGGGCAACTAATTGTGTTGATGAACGGATTCCAAAAGAAGACTCAAAAAACCCCAAAAAAGGAAATCGAATTAGCGCTCAAAATAAAAGCAGAGTATGAAAGAGAAAAACAATAGCCTTACCTCTCTTGAAGAATTTAAAGAGAAAAATTACGGTAAACGAGGAACGAAAGAACGTGATGAACTTGAAGGAGGATATGAAAGCTTCAAGATTGGAGCGCTAATTCATGACACTCGGTTAGAAATGGGCATGACGCAAGAACAGCTCGCGGAAAAAGTCGGGACAACAAAATCTTACATTTCTAAAATCGAAAACGGCATCAAGGAAGCGCGAATTTCAACCCTCCAAAAAATAATAGAACTTGGATTTGGTGGGCATTTGGAATTGAAGGTTAGGTTCTAATAAAAATCGCTTTCAAACAAGGTCATAAACAGCGACAAATGGAAAATTAGGGTAACGAAAGTGTTGACCCTTCTTCCTCTACTTCCAACTTCGCGACCCTTCCTAAAGGCAAGGCTAAATTCTCCGCTTCATGCCCACAAGGAAAGCCAAAAGCTACCGGATATTTATACCCCGACACAGCATCCAGAATAATTTCCTCCAGACATTTCCCAAAAGGCCGCTCTGTATCCTCCACCTCGCTGAAACTACCTACCAGCAAAGCTTTCAGGTCTCTTAATTGGCCGCTGCGCTTGAGGTTGACCAGCATTCTATCAATCTGATAAAGATGCTCGCCGATATCTTCAATGAAAAGGATTTTACCCCCAGTATCAAGTTGCGAAACGGAGCCTGTGAGGTGCGATAAAAGTGCCAGATTACCCCCGCAAACTATTCCTTCCGCTTGCCCTATTCTATTGAATACTGAACTTGAAAATGAATAAGAAAGCGGCTCGCCGATTAAAGCTTGTCGCACACTTTGGATGTGAATACTGTTCTCCTTCTCGGGAGTGAAGGCACCACACATCGGACTGTGCAAAGTGGCGATTCCAAAGTTCTTTTGAATGTGACTGTGCAGCACCGTTATATCGGAAAAACCACAAATCCATTTTGGCGATTTTAGAAACTTGGAGAAGTCGATTTGGTCAATGATTCTCGAAGTTCCATACCCGCCGCGCCCCATCAATATTGCTTTTACTCTTTCATCGTCAAGCATGGCTTGCAAATCTGCTAACCGCTCAGCATCCGTACCGGAAAAATAGAATTCCCCTGTGCCGATTGTCTTACCCAATTTTACCTGAAAGCCCCAACGGGCAAGGACTTCAGCCGAATAGGCAATGCGTTCTTGCGAAACATATCCCGCTGGACAAGTAATGCCAACGGTATCGCCGGGTCTTAAAAATGGCGGGCAAATAAACTCATTCATAGGAGTAGAAAATCAGAATTGGACAAAGATGAGGCCGTCCTCCAACTTTACTGGAAAGGTCTTTAAATGATAACCTTCGCCGCTACTGTTGTAGCCATTGGCTGGATTGAAACGATATTGATGCACAGGGCAAACTACATTACCACGACTATCAATTTTCCCCTCACAAAGTCGGCCACTGGCATGAGGGCAAAGTGCAGAAAATGCCAAAATTTTTTCACCTCGCTTTAGTAAACAAAGTGTCTTTTCTCCGAGCAAAACTTCAACGATTTTTCCCTCTTCGAGGCTTCCTGTATTAGGCCCAGAATACCAAACTTTCTCCTCTATCATTACCGAGAAGTAAAGGCTTTAATCGCATCAATATATGGCCCACGCGCTTCGTCAGTCATCATCATGGTATAGCCCTGACCGTGGCCGGCATCAAAGGTTTTGATAATCGTACCGGGATGCATTCTTTGTAATTCCAGCGCATCGGCAGGCGTGGTGATTTCATCATATTTTCCGGAGAAAATCAACATCTTATCGGGAAGTGAAGCCAGCAATTGCGGGTAAAAAGGAGCATCTCCAGGAAGCTCAAACCTGCGGCCTTTAAGTCGGTAAAGCCTTTGCTGCACTGCTACTGGGTTCGTCACAAAACCTTCGCCTATGAGATAATCCGCTTGGGCTTCCGGCCAGATTTGTGTCGCTAAAATTGTACCCATGGAGAGGCCGTAAATAGCTAGTTTATTGGTCGGAATTCTTTGTTTCGCCCATTTACAAACAGTCAGTAAATCGCTAGAAAACTCATTGTAGTAAAGCTGCGCAGTATCAATTGCAAATTCCTGACTGCCGCCAAAGCCGCGATAATCAAATAAAATGACGGTGTAGCCATTCATGCAAAGCGCATAAGCGAGCGTGAGGTAGTGGCTCATATTACCCGCATCAGCTCCGGCAATAACGATGCTCACATGCCTGTCCGTTCCTTTGGCGGGCAATTGCCAAATGACTATTTTGTAATGGTCTGGCGTTTCTGTTGCAGAAGATTTCCAGCCCGGAAAAGAAGCTTCATCGGGCATGGCCAGCCAATCTTTGCTTGGCTTCAGCGCGAAAGTATTGACACTGCAAAAAGCAAAAAAGATAATTAGGAGGTTTCTTAAAAACATGATTTAGCGCCTCGCGGCAAAAAAGGATTTCATTAAGGTAGCACATTCCACAGCGAGCAAACCGCCTGCCAGCTTTGCTTTGGGGTGAAAAGGAAAGTTATCTTGCGTGAATTTTCGGTAACCGTTTTTCAGGTCTTCGGCACCATAGACAATGCGGCCAATCTGACTCCAGTACATCGCGCCGCAACACATCAGGCAGGGTTCCAGCGTTACGTATAGCGTGGCTTCAGGAAGATATTTTGCGCCCAAAGTATTGAAAGCGGCAGTCAGGGCAATCATCTCGGCGTGGGCAGTGCTATCTACAAGTCGCTCTACTTGGTTGCTACCTCGACCAATAATTCTATTGCCCCAAACCACTATGGCTCCGACAGGCACTTCCGCTGCATCATAAGCCTGTTGGGCTTCTTCAAGCGCTAGGCGCATGAACCGCTCGTCATCCTGCGTAAAATTCATCTCCATTTCTTTCTGATAAGTCTTCAGCTTTTAGTTTGACTATCCATGCTAATGGTAACGGGGCCGTCGTTGATTAATTGTACTTGCATGTCGACACCGAAGATGCCAGTTTGTGGTTCTTTTCCGGTTGCGAGCTTCAGGCATTTTAAGAAAAGTTCGTAAAGTGGAATGGCCGTTTCGGGTCGAGCCGCATGGACGAACGAAGGTCGGTTTCCTTTTCTATAATCGGCAATAAGCGTGAATTGACTGACGACTAAAACATCGCCATCAATTGCTTTCAGGTCAAGGTTCATCAAGCCATTTTCATCAGAAAAAATGCGCAGTGCCGCAATTTTAGCGGCGAGCCATTCCGCATCAGCTTGGTTATCATTATCGGCAACGCCCACCAGCACCAAAAATCCGGAAGCGATTTCGGCGGTTTTTATTTTGTTGATGGTGACGCTGGCGGAGGAGACGCGTTGGATGATGGCACGCATTACTGGAAGGTAAAAGGTAAAATTTAAAAAGAAAAAAGCCCGTGGATATTAATATCTACGGGCAATGATATGTGCTGAAACCTAGGCCAATTGATTATTTCTCACTTAATAACAACGAGTTTGAATACGTTTCTTCGTTCTAAAGTTGTGACAACTACCGTATAAGTGCCTGATACCAGCATGTCTTTCAACGAGAAAAGCTTCACCTTATCAAAAATATTATTTTGCTCGAAAATCTTTTTTCCGAGCATATCAAGAATTGACAAATCGCACGAATTATTAGCATTCTTAAATAACGTAAAATCTCCGTTACTAGGATTTGGGTAAATCCTGATTATTGAATTACTATTTAATACCAAGCGCTGACCCGCCATTGATGGCGAATCAGTTTGAATAAATGGCAATAACATGTTAATTAAAATACTGTCGCCAGATGTCAAAACAGTATTTACAAGGCTGTCGTAAATGTTTGCCATATAAGCGTCTGATAAAACACTAGTATCCTGATCTTCAGGATTAAATACTTTATCTGGATCGGGGTCAATATGATATGCAACACCGTCAGGTGGGAAATCCAATGGATGATACGCTGAATCATCAGTATTGACAACTGATGGTGAATCCAGATTCTTCGTTACACGTAATTTTCCATTGTCGATTGGATTTTCGCCTGCCGCCATTGCATAAACATAAACTTCCTGTTGACAAAAGTAATCTTTGGTTATAGCGTCAAAAACACCACCACTCTGCGCATCAAATCCTGGCTCTAGGTCTATAACTTTAGCACCTCTAACCCTAAAATCGCCACTAGGGCCGATTTTATTTATCATGCTTAGGTACTCAAGAAAATTTAATTTTAGCGGCGATGCCTTTGAGCCATATCCAGTTGAACTAAATCCATAATTAACATTATAGTTCTCTTTATAATAGGAGTTCATTAGTCCCTTAGGAAAAGCTCCTGGTTCAATTATTTCGTTCAAATTATGCACCGCCATATAATCCAAATTATTATAGTCGCTATTGTCGTTCCACGCCTTCCCTTGTGCCATCGCCGGCTTCCCCGCCCACATTCTGCAACGAGTATACCAGTCTTGTAGACGATTTCCAGAAGCCCAATAGTTTGCAGCCTGACCAGGAAAATCTTCAGATTCCCCCCAATCATGAGTTGGATCAGTACTCCTGAAACTTGGGGTATTGGGATCATAACTATGGCATCCACAAAATGGAGCATAACTAAGCAAATCTGGCATCATCCAAGGCTCATTGTAATACTTTTTATTGTGTGTATTGAACCAAATTGTACTGCCTGGACCCGCACCATTTATAATTTGCCATATATAAGGGATATGCGGCCAGCACCATTTATTTGAAGTGGCCAATTTTGCAAGCTGATTCTTAGTAATATTGTGGGTGAAGATATCATCAGCAAATGCCGCATACAAATCCGTATAGTATTTATCAATTGCCTCAGTTTCCGGTTGCAAACCAACAATTGAAGTTATAAGCCCCATTCCGGGATATCTTTTATTTTGAAGATTACGATACGTCGCGCCGCTAACACTATTCGGCAGCCCAATATGGCTTAGACCTTCTACCAAACCATAAGAATTAAATGAAAGCTCGCCGCCACCAGGATTGCATCCAGATTGACTTGGCGAAATACCGTAAACACACGCATTACGTACAGGATTGCAAATAGTCCACGTCCATACATCCCGACAGGTATTATTGGGAATATATTCTACCATCCTATATAATTCCTCCCTTGCTTGGTTTCCTAAGTCCCAGCTATTGTAAACTGGGTCGGGATTTATACTTGTGTGTTTGAGTAACCACCCCGCCATGCCCAAACCTGCATAAAGATCAACTAATTGGTCTTGGGATTCTTCTACGGGCCCACGGGTTACACTGTATGGCCACGAAGGCGCTGGATGACCGAGAACTGATACCCTATCTCCAAAATCAGATTTAACCGTGACATCCGTTGTCGTATATGTAGAAGAGCCAGGTCGATGAAAATGGGCAGCGTTCTGCATAACAAAATTAGTTAGACCACTCGGATTGGTAGTAGTTATGGTACTTAAAGACTGAACATCATCGCGTATAAAAAAGCCATTCAAATCGTTAGAATTTAAAAAATCTCCAAGACCGCAAAGCGGATAATTACGGTCATAATTCCGCCAAATTGGCTCTGCTTTAGCATCCAAACGATATATTGCATATATTGCGTCATATAATTCTTCTTCTGTTCGCCTCGTATCCATCCTACTATCATTCAAAATTCGCCATTCACCAGCCAACGCCAAAATATAATTGCCTAAATCGACTCCAGCGTCTCCCCAATGAGCTTCATTATATGGCGAACTAAATATCCATTGCGACATCGGGATACTTTCCCCACACCCAGTCCCAATTTTCATAAAATCATTTACTAATCGGTACCTGTACCACCAATATTTTTCTAAATTCCGATACGAGCTTGGCTCATACCAAACTTTCTTTTGGGCATAACAGGTGCTACTAAATAGGAGAGCGATAATTAAAAATTTCTTCATGAATCAAGTATATATTTTTGAAACGATTAACTCCCAAACCCTTCTGTAATTAAATGATTTTATGTCCATTTTTATTAGACCGTCAGATTGGTTTATATAAAGAGACATGTAGGCGTTAGGAGTTCCATAAAACAAGCTGCTATTGTAATACACATGAGAATAAGCCTTTCCATTACAACTAAATAAAAAATCGGAGTAGCCTGGTGGTGCAGGAAAGACTTGCGGTAAATTTGCAAATGAGTCACTGGTCTGTCCTAATTCTAGGGCAAATTCGTTAAGGCGCGAGTCGGGGTCTAAATCAACATGCCACGTCGCAACAAACTCGCCAGAATTCGAATCAAATTCAAAAACATAAATAAACACAAACTCGTAAGTCGAACCATAGCTACCGTTTCTAATATCGCGATGAAACGTATCCACGACAAAACTATCAATCTGTCCTGTCAATGAATCATCCATTATCCAATAGGAACCCTTTTGCCAGTTAAACATGGATTTAATAAAAGGATCAATTGGAGTATAGACTCCCTTATCTTTATTGCACCCATAGCAGGCAATCATAATCAGCGCAAACAAAGCAACTTTTTTCATCTCAATCTATTTATAAGTGAATGAAGAAATTGTACTATCACCATTACTTATCACGAGCGATTTGACGATTTTATTAGTTCCGTCAAACGTGTAAGTATAAGTGTCCGGCTGGCTTGTAGAATCAGAAAAACTAACCAGCAAATGGTCGTTCGGTCGTTCAACACTACCACTCTCCAAGAGATTAGCAACAAATGCGTAATCACCGGGCTGGGATTCAATACCATTATTATAAGTATTTGTAAAATAATTCGGATCATCAGGGGTACCATAATTTGTTAAATCTCCGTTGTTCCACGACAACACTGTAGTATCGGGTCGCGTAGTGGAATCTATTGGAAAATTTGAATATACAGTCTGCTGCAACTGATTGAGCGAGTTGTAAGAATATAATGTAACAAGGTACAGGTCATAATTGGAATCCAAGTGGCTTTGTGTGTATTTAGCTATCGGCAAACCAACTGGATTTACTATTATCGAGTCCCGAATAAAAATCGGAGTTCCGATTTCGGTTTGTGTTTTTATAATTAATCCAGATTGGTAAGAAAACATAATGTGTGAAGTGCCCCCTACAGTTACTATATCGTAATAGTTGATTGTGTTATCGCCATTATATTCAATAGTGGTCCGCGTAGAATCTGTCGTACTAGAGCCGCTCGGACTATATTGCACTATTGTAGCAATCAAAGCAGAATTAGTACTCGGATTCGGAGGATTGTTATTTTTTTTGCAAGACGTAATAACTAGGATAGATAGGATAACTATTGAAATCGTAAAGAAGTTTTTGTACTGTTTCATTTTGCTTTTTTTTAAAATAATTTAGTTTAGCCTACGTTTGAGCATATCAATTTCCTTTTGCTGTTTTATCACATACAAAGTCAATTCTTCAACTTTTTGGAGTAATTTTTTATCAATTTCCGCGAGGTCAATTCCATTTGCTTTCACCTCCTGTGCGGATGGAATGTCGGGTAAATGATGGTTGCATTCAATGTATTTTTGCAATTCATGCAACGTCATTAATTTATATGACCTGTCAAATACAGCATCTGCCCATTCTGTTCCTGTTTTTGAAGAAACTCGAACATGTTCCGTAAGAATTCCATTTTCAACATACAGGCTATAATTTCCCGGTGTTGAGGGGACACTGCCGATAATTACTTTTCCATAATCATTCCAGCGCAAAACAGTTGTTTGGGTTCCATAATGATTAAACCCAAGCGCGCCGCCGCTATAGCCATAAAGAACAGCGCCGTCGATATATTCACCGTTCCAAAGCTTTGTATCCCGTCCAGGTACGCCGTACCATCCTAGACCGTGATTATAGTCCCCGCCTCGGAAATAAATTTCTCCGCCTGTAGACATCGTAAGGGTAGAAGCGGAAACCGCTGTTTGTGCGTGACTAGTATTTGCATTGAACTGCAAAAACAACAAGGCTACTAGAGAGAGAGAGAGAGAGAGAGAGAATTCTTCATGATAAATCGGTGTGATTTGTGAAAATTGTTTTGCTAAAGTACAACTAATTGACAATTCCAAATAATTTTTTCACAAAAGAATTCTGTGCAAAGATTGTTTCAACAAAATCTGGTTTTGTGGCTTTGTGTTCCCGCCCCGCAGAATGCAATGATTTTTGTGAGCAAAATCCCACCAGCGCTCAAACAAAAAATTTGTGCAAGGCTGTGCATTCTATCTCAATAATACTTTCCAAGAATCTGTGAAAATCTGTGCTATCTACCTCAATAGTTCTTTCAAAAGAATCTGCGAAAATCTGTGTTATCTGTGAGAAAAATTAGCCGAAAGCCTTCAAGAAAAATCCGTCAAAAACATCTGTGCAATTCTGTCCAGTCTGTGAGAAAAAATTTTCAAGAATTTCCTCAATGAAAAAACAAATACCCCAAAATAATTGCTGCCACCATCCCAATCAAATCGGCAATTAAGCCCAACACCAAGGCACTCCTAGTATTCTTCACACCCACAGAACCGAAGTAAACAGCCAGTACATAAAACGTAGTTTCCGTTGTGCCTTGGAGGATTGCAGCCAGCTTGCCAGGGAAGGAAGCCACACCATATTGCTTCATTACATCCACCATCAATCCCTGCGCGCCCGAGCCACTTAAGGGCTTCATCAACATCACTGGGACAACCGGCACAAAATCGGTATTGAGTCCGCACCAAGCCGCCGCATTGGCAATTCCAGAAACTATAAAATCCATGCAGCCTGAAACTCGAAAAATGGAAATAGCTATTAACATGCCCACCAAAAACGGAATGATGCGTACGGCTACATTGAAGCCTTCCTTCGCACCTTCCACAAAATTTTCAAACACCTTTTGCTTTTGAAAAGCGCCTGCAGCAATGAACAGCATGACTAAACAAAGAATGAAACCGCTGCCAATAGCACCGATGGTATTGCTGACCTGATCAGTGGTCGCACCGCTCGAAATCATGTGTTGCACGTACCCATAAATACCGCCGATTAATCCGCCAAAAATGCCTATGAAAATGAGCACTGGAAGCTTCAATAAATTGATGCGTTGATGGATGGCGACGATGGTCATGCCGCAGACAAAAGCGATGAACGTAGCGATGAGTGTAGGCAAGAAAATATCAGCCGCGTTGAAGTTGGCAACATGTTGTTCTACCGCCATGGTCTGCCGAATGGCAATCACCGAAGTAGGCACCAAGGTTATACCCGCAGTATTGAGGACGAGAAACATGATTTGCGCATCCGTTGCACGCTCTTTGTCTTCATTCAATTCCTGCAACTCTGCCATCGCTTTCAGGCCAAGAGGTGTCGCTGCATTGCCCAGCCCGAGCATGTTTGCGGAAAGGTTCATGGTGATACTTCCATACGCAGGATGGCCCGCTGGCACCTTCTTAAACAGTGTTCGAAATAAAGGCGCAACCCCTCGAGAAACCAGCCGAATCACCCCAGCCTTTTCACCAATTTTCATAATGCCCAGCCAGAGCGCCATCACACCTGTAAGACCGATAGAAATTTCGAAGCCGGTTTTGGAAGCACTGAAAATTCCATTGAGCATATCGGTCATCATGCCTGAAGCACCGGGCACAAAAATGGCTTTGATTAGTCCGACCAAAAAGCCGATGAGCAGCAGTGCTACCCAGATGTAATTGAGCATTGGGCGTGAAAGTAAAGGAGCGAGCGCCACCAACAAAAAATGGCCACCATTTCTGGTAGCCATTTTTTTAAAAAAGGAAGATAACTATTTCGTTGCCGGAGCTGGCTCAACAGGAGCATCTGCCGGAGGAGCCATCGTAGTATCTAATGCGCCAGGAGCATTTTGGTCAGTAGCGCCAGGAGCACCTGCTCCACCGCCCATGTCCATTTTACTCCACTGTGCGAGCCATTTGCCGTCCACTTTCACCATCTTCAATTCCTTTGGAGAAGGGTCGTTGCTTACTACATACTCTACAGTTGCAGCATCACCGTCAACCTTAGGTTCTTTCACGTCAATCTTCAGCTTCTTAGCTTCGTCTTTAGCTGTTTGCTGCACCATGGTACCCATAATGCTTTCGTAGGACTCGAGTTGCTTTTTGGTATCCGCAGTGGCTACTTCTTTGGCCGATTTATAGTCCATGTGGTAAAAGCCATTTAGGAATTTTTCGGCATTTGCTTTAGG
>JBDTKK010000181.1:0-4594 GCA_039935335.1 Chitinophagaceae bacterium | reverse complement strand
GGTGTATAACGACAAGGTGAATGACCCAAAAATCTTGAAATGGCTACACAGCGTGGTAGGCAAGGAAGGGGAAGACCTGAGCCGACATGATAAGTGGCTTTGCATGATGTACCCAAGACTAAGGCTGTTGCATAAATTGCTTGCGCCGGATGGGGCTATTTTCATTTCTATTGATGATAATGAACAGGCGAATTTGAAACTGGTGATGGATGAGATTTTTGGGGGAGGGAATTTTGTCGCGAATGTTATTTGGCAAAAAAGAACAGCTCCTGACGCACGACTTAATTTAGGCTCAGCTCATGATTTCGTCGTTTGTTATGTAAAAGAGAAGAGGTCAAAAAACTTTAACCTTGTACCGTTAACACAAGGGAGAGAAAAAGACTATAAGAATCCCGACAACGATGTGCGAGGTGCGTGGGCGTCCGTTGATTTAACAGGTCAAAAAGGACATACAACAGAAAACCAATTTTACGAAATAAACACACCTTCGGGTAAAAAGCTTACCCCGCCGAAAAATAGGTGTTGGGCTATTGCAGAAAGTACATTTAACGCGCTCAATTCAGACAACAGAATATGGTTTGGTAAGGATGGCAATGCAAAGCCTCGCCAGAAAAAATTTCTTTTTGAAAGTGAAGGAACTACGGTCTGGACATGGTGGGCTAATACGGAGGTCGGTCACAATCAGGAAGCCGCCAAGCAATTATTGGAAATATTCGGTGATGAAGCAGGTTTTGAAACTCCAAAACCAACACGTCTTATTGAACGGATATTACGTTTAGCTACTAATTCCAACTCCATCATCCTCGACTCCTTCGCCGGCAGCGGCACCACAGCTCATGCCGTCCTCAATCTCAATAAAGCCGACGGTGGCAATCGCAAATACATACTTATAGAGATGGAAGACTACGCGGAGCGCATTACCGCGGAGCGCGTGAAGCGGGTGATAGCGGGCTATGGTGACAAGGAAGGCACGGGAGGTTCGTTTACTTATTGCACTATTGGGGAGCCGCTATTCCACGAAAACCAGACGCTGAACGAAGCGGTGGGTGTGGCTAAAATACGCGAGTACATTTGGTTTACGGAGACGGGGTTGCCAATTCAAAAGTCAAAAGTAAAAAGTAAAAATGGGGAAGCTGTCAACGCATACTTTTTGGGGAAGCAGCATGATGCGGGCTATTATTTTTATTACGAGCCGCAGGAACTTACCACGCTAGACAATGCGTTTTTGAGTAGCATTGTGGAGGCGGCGGGCAGCTACATTATTTATGCCGATAATTGCCTGTTGGGCAAAGCGTTTATGCAGCAGAAGGGGATTATTTTTAAGAAGATACCGAGGGATATTACGCGGTTTTAAGGAAGACTATCTTTACCAATTAAGCGATACTATGAAATTACACATTGCCAACCTCGGCGCAGTAAAAGAGGCGACGATAGACTTGAGCAAGAAGCTGATTGTTTTCAGTGGGCCGAATGGTACGGGGAAGACTTACGCAGCGTATGTCGTATATGCGGTTACGAATCTTAAGAATAAGGGGCTTTTCTTTCCAAGTTCAGGGCCGGATTGGCGTACTTTATTTGATACGGGGAAGGAAGAAAAGACGATTCACGCACAGGATGTATATCACTTTCGGAAGAACGAAATTGAGCGCGTTTGTAAAGAAGCCAATAATATCTTTTCGGTGTCTGAAGAAAGGCGGGACGAATTTTTCGGAGATTTTCAAATGGACACTTGCGATTCAGAAGAGGAATTTGCCCTAGAGTATCATGCAAAGCAGATAAGCGCAACTATAAATTTTGGCGTCGAGGGTTTTAGAGTTGAAAAGCTACCAAATAGTAACAAGGTTATTGTAGAAATTCAGCGTCAAGACATAGGCTTGAAAGAATTTAATGGATTTGTGCATCATGCGCTTTACGGGCAGGTGTTGGCACGGTTGGCTTTCAGTCCGATTACGGCGAATACGATTTTACCCGTTGAGCGGAATTCTATTTACACCTTTGCAAAAGAGCTTTCACTACGCAGGCAAACATTAGTTGACCAAATGCAGGCTGTCGCAAATAGTATGCACAGTGTTCAGAATGAAAATGCCCTTGTTGACTTATTGTTCAAACGGTCGGTGCGCTATCCTGAACCAATCCGCGAAGCTCTAATTGTTGCCGATGATTTGACAGCAATCAGTAAAATAAAGGGCCCCTACTATTCGTTTGCGAAAGACTTGGAAGGGGATGTGTTGAACGGTTCAGTAATTATCGGAAAAGACGGGGATGTGCAATTTGCTTCCAACCGCGCAAAAACTAAAAAGCTTTCCATTTACCTAAGCTCTTCAAGCGTAAAAACACTAAGCAGTCTCGTTATTTACCTTAAACACATCGCGCAGCCCAACGACCTTATCATAATAGACGAACCGGAGCTAAATCTTCATCCAGACAATCAAATATTACTTGCTCGTCTCTTCGCAAGACTTATCAATAAAGGCCTACGGCTTCTTATTTCAACTCACAGCGATTATATCATTCGTGAGTTAAATAATCTTATTATGCTGTCCTCAAAGGAGCCAAGGGTAGCAGAAGTTGCAAAAGAATATGGTTATCAACATGACGAGCATATTGCGCCTGACGATATCGGGGCATATCTTTTTCACTTCAAAAAATCCAATTCTAGAACAGTGATTGTGGAAGACATTCCCGTCGCAGACAACGGTTTTGAAGTCAGTACGATTGAGGCTACGATTAAAAGTATGAATGAAGTTTCTGAAGAGCTTTTTTACAATCTTCGGCATGGAAATCGTTACAATGAGCAAGCTTGATATTATCCGGGAGGTGCTGCACAGCAGGTATGAAGCCCCCGACCAAAACCGAATTATCGAAGAGCATATCGGAAGAGGTGGCAAACCTGTCCTACCCACTGTACGAAACATCCATAGCCCACACGGAATAAACCATTTGCTGTATCGTTTTACGCCTGACGCAGGCCAGGAAATTCTTCCCTTCTTTGCTGATAAATCAGGATTGAAAAAGCTTTGTGATTATGTGCTTTTTGCTGAGGAAGGCAAGAATTTCTTTTGCTTACTTCTGGAAATGAAGGAAGGCTCAGGCGGCGCAAAGCAACAACTAAAAGCTGCGGAGGCATTTGTGCACTACGTAGTTAATGCAGCCCAACGAATTGGAAAGGCTATCACTCCCGGAGATGTAAACATTCGGCTTATTAGCGTTAATGAGCGTGGTAAAGCAAAACCCAGTCAAACAGAAGAAGAACCGGAATACGATTCTGACTATTGGACGAAGCTCAAAACAAGCGCTGTTCGGCTTCCTCAACTTCTAAAATAGTATCCAATGGAACTAAAGCCCTACCAGCAACGCGTCATTACCAGCCTCAGCGAATACCTGCAATACTTACAAGCGGATAAGAGAATTGATGTCGCATTTAATCGCTATTGGGAGGATAAAATAGGGCCTTACAATCCACTGGAAGGTACGGGCATGAAGCCTTATCAAAACACAGTGCCGGGAGCGGTGCATCTCTGTATTAAAGTACCCACGGCGGGTGGCAAAACCTTTATTGCCTGCAATGCGCTTGCCACCATCTTCAATGCTTACGATACTACGAAACCGAAGGCAGTAGTGTGGCTCGTGCCTTGGAGCAACCTTCTTGACCAAACCGTGGCGGCATTGAGCGATCCGCAGCACCCTTATCGGCAAAAGCTCAACACCCTTTTTAGCGGTCGGGTAGAAATTTATCAGAAGAAAGACTTGTTGCAGGGGAGCAATTTTAATCCTGTGGCAGTGTCGGGTCAGTTGAGCATTTTCGTACTCAGCTTTGCCAGCATTCGCGCACGTAAAAAGGAAGACCGGAAAATATTTGAAGAGAATGGGCAGCTTGCAGCCTTTGCAGGTGCAGCGGGTATCGTTCCCAATGTGCTAAAAGATACCGACGAAACTGCGCTTATCAATGTAATCCGCAGCCTTCAACCCGTAATCGTAGTAGATGAAAGCCACAACGCCGAAAGCGAACTCAGCACTGACATGCTCAACGACCTTGCGCCGTCTTTCATTCTTGACCTCACTGCTACGCCAAAAAGCAAGAGCAACATTATTAGCTACGTCAGCGCCATAGAGCTAAAGAAAGAGCACATGGTGAAACTGCCGGTTATCGTCTATAATCACCACGACCGCAACGAGGTTATCAGCAGTGCCCTGCACCTGCAACGCAAACTGGAAATCCTGAGCATTGCAGAGTACGCAGAAGGCGGACAATACATCCGTCCGATTGTGCTCTTCCAGGCGCAGCCCCGCACCAAGGAGGATAACATCACCATCCAGTCTGTAAAAGAAAAGCTCATTGCGCTTGGTATTCCAGAGGCGCAGATAAAAATCAAGACCGCGGAGATTGACGAGTTGAAGGGTATTAACCTGATGGCCAAGGATTGCGTTGTCCGTTACATCATCACTATCAATGCGCTTAAAGAAGGTTGGGACTGCCCTTTCGCTTACATACTTGCATCGCTAGCGGATAAAAGCAGCGAAGTGGATGTAACGCAGATATTGGGTCGTGTGCTGCGGCAGCCGTATGTAACGCGGCATAGGAACTACCAGCTCA
>JBDTKK010000180.1:0-7556 GCA_039935335.1 Chitinophagaceae bacterium | reverse complement strand
AGCGCAAAGGCAATTCCCGTAAGCGCCATACCCGATAACCAACGCGAACGATAGATGAGCAAGATGCCCGCAATCACTGCCGGCATATATCCCAGCGAAAGCATTTTAGTATCGTGCCCTGCCGCGATAATGATAGGATTATAAGTGGAAAAAGCATAGGCCAGCGCTCCTATGGCCGAGAGCCAACGATTGACACCGAGCACATTCATCAGGATGAAAAACGCGAGCATCGCGATGAAGAAAAAGTAGGCCGGCTTGGGTAATAAAGTTTGAATGCCGGCTTCGATAAAACCGATATAGTTGGCCGTTTTACCCAAGTAAAAAGTATAAGTCGGCATGCCGCCGAACATGCTGTTAGTCCAGAGGACAGCCTCGCCGGTGCGGGCGTGTTCTTGGGCCGCTTCATGGCTCATTCCCTGCCAACTGATGTTATCTCCTGCCGACAATTCCTTACCGCTCAGGGCAGGATAAGCGTAGATAAGCGCGAGCAGAATGAAGGCGCCGACGATGAGTAAATGCGGCGTGTATTTTTTGAAGTTGAATGATGGCATAGACGCTTGTTGAGCGGGGCAAAAATAGTCCGCTAGGCTTGTATTTCGCGCAATGACGCAAAGGGGACGCAAAGACGCAAAAGGGAGACTATTTGAAGGTTCAAGGATTTATATTTCACGCAGAGACGCAGAGGAGACGCAGAGGCGCAAAGGAGGAACGATCTTAAGGATTTGAAAATTCACCACTAAGACACTTAGGACACTAAGAGACACTAAGGTTTTAGGGCTGAAGGATTGGCGATTATTTTCCGTCCCAAAAAGTCTCTCGACTATCTACTCATTACTATCTACTAAAACCTATCTTTACGACACCCATGCGTCCCATCCACTTTTTTAATAAAATCTCATTGCGTTGGCTTTTGCTGCCTGCGTTGTGTTTTATTTTTAATGGACTCTCGGCACAACAACTCCAACTCTCTGATACACGTTATTATTGCAATGGCCACCAAGAGCCGTTTGGGGCTATCAATGCGGTGATACAAACCAAGGACAAAGGCTTTGCTTTTGTGGGCAATACGCTGGACTCTGGCGGGGGGCTAATACCTAAGTGTACTTCTCTTTGGCGACACGCAATTTTTGGAAAATTGGACAGTAATGGGGATGTGGTTTGGATAAATAACCTGTGTGATGTGGGTTTAAATCCAAAGGCGATTTGCGAGACTTGGGATGGAGGCTTTGCCATAAATGCTGGCCCGCCTTCAACATCGCCTTTAGGGATGCTCATTTTTCGGTATGATAAGATGGGGAATTTACTGTGGCAAAAAAATTATGGAAGAAATGCAAAAAGCGGCACTATTCAGATAATCGCCACGCCAGATAATGGCTTTTTGATGCTTGGCGTTGCTGGTGGCATTGATAGTGACATCCTCGTAAATTATCAATGGCCTCCAATTACTTTTCAACCATTAGATTGGATTCTTATAAAAACAGATAGCCTTGGTAATAAGCAGTGGGTGCGAACTTTGGGTACTTCCGGTGACGAAGGCTCTTCTGCAAATATTGTAGTTGCTAACAACGCATTTTATCTCATTGGATTAACGGCGACCAAAGACCACGATTGCGTAGACCCTCGTTTTCCAGCGCCGGGAGTTTACATGTACACCATCAAATTGGATACTGCGGGAAGTGTTCTTTGGAGTAGGGCAAACTTCTACGGAGGCTTCTTCAATAATGTAATGTTCGATGACCGCGACAATAGCATTTTAATTTACGGTCGCACCACGGGTGGAAAAGTTTACCAAACATATTCCCACGGCTATGACGATATGTTTCTGATAAAGATGGATACAGCCGCGAATATTATTTGGGCGAAACTTTATGGAACGACGGGAAATGATGAGGCATTTGGAATTGGGAAAGCGCCGAACGATGGCTACTTTTTAGCAGGTGATGGTTATGGTACTCCTGCTATTGCGTGGGGATTATTGACAGTGGTTGACAAATCAGGAAATCAAATAGACCAGAAGGTTATAACCGGTGATGGTGGTGTTGCTTTCGAAGGAATTTTCCCATTTCAAAATGACTTTGCCGCAATTGGAATAACGTCTTCATCTAAATTCAATGAAGGAACAGGAGTTAATTGTCCATTTGGAACGAGAGGAACTGCTTCAATGACACTTAGCCGCTTCATCCTCAAAGACGTCGCCGTCGCCAACACTCCCAAAAAGCAAGAACTTTTCAGCTTATCGCCCAACCCAGCGCATCAGCAATTTGAACTGCAATGGCAAGGGCATCATCCTGCCGGTGAAATTGTTTGCACCAATAGCCTTGGGCAAGTAATCCATCGAGAGGCCGTTGTTGGAGGCTTGACCCAAATTAAAGTTTCATCTGCAAATTGGCTCGCCGGTAATTATTTTGTTTGTTGGCGAGAGAATGGTGGAGCCGTGGTTTGGAAGAATGTTTGTGTTTGGTGAGGATTGGCCGAAGGCAAATCCGCTACGTAAACGCATCCTTTATCTTCCCAAAAAAGCCCTTCTCTTCTTCTTTATGGCTAGCTGCATCCGCTCCCGGCTGGAAGTTTGAGGATTGCTTTAGTCGCTCCATCAACTCTGTTTCTTCTTTAGAAAGATGCTGCGGACTCCAAATGGCTACTTCTACCAATTGGTCTCCTTTTTCGTAAGATTGAAATGCTGGAAAGCCTTTGCCTTTCAGGCGAAAAATCTTCCCGCTTTGGGTGCCGGCAGGTACTTTAATCCGTGCTTTACCGTCAATTGTCGGCACTTCTACTGAAGTTCCCAACACGGCGTCGGGGAAAGAAACGTGCAATTGATATACTACGTCTAAGTCTACCCTTTTCAGTTCGGGATGTTTTTCTTCTTCAATAAGAATGAGTAAATCGCCAGATGCGCCACCGCGTTCGCCGGCATTACCTCCCCCATTCATGCTCAACTGCATGCCATCATGCACACCCGCAGGAATTTGCAGGTCTATCATTTCCTCGCCATACACGCGGCCTTCGCCACGGCAGACACTACATTTCGCAGTAATGATATGGCCTTCACCATTGCAGGTAGGGCAGGTAGCTACGGTCTGCATTTGCCCCATAAAGGTCTGCTGCACGCGGCGCACTTGTCCTTGTCCACCGCAAGTGCCGCAAGTTTGTATGCTGCTCTTATCTTTCGCACCGCTACCGTTACAGGTAGTGCAGGGAACGTACTTTTTTACTTTAATTTTCTTGGCTGCGCCGGTGGCAATTTCCGCCAAATCCATCTTCAACTTAACCCTAAGATTAGAACCCCGAGAACCTTGTTGATGCCCGCCTCGACCGCCGCCTCCAAAGAAGGAGCCGAAAACATCTTCTCCAAATATATCGCCGAAGTTCTGGAAGATATCTTCCATGCGCATTCCGCCAGCACCGCCACCGCCAAATCCGCCACCCGCCGCACCGCCAACACCTGCATGACCATAACGATCGTAACGTTCCTTTTTATCAGGAGTACTCAACACGTCATAAGCCTCCGCAGCTTCCTTAAACTTCTCTTCTGCAGCCATGTCGCCAGGGTTTCTGTCGGGGTGAAACTGCATGGCAATCCTGCGATAAGACTTCTTAATCTCATCGGCACTTGCGCTCTTTGTCACACTTAGGACTTCGTAATAATCTCTCTTACTCATATGTATTCCGGAGCAATTCCGGACTTCTTTTTTAAAATCTTTTTTGTCGCGGGCGGTATTTCGGCTTCCGCGATTGGGGAAAATTAGACCTGCTTTTGCGGTTTTGTTCTATTTCCCTACCACCACTTTGGCGTGGCGAATCAATTTGTCGTTCAGGTAATATCCTGGAATGACCACGTCAACTACTTTGCCGACTTTAGCAGTATCGCCTGTGGGAATTTCAGAAATAGCCTCGTGCATTTCAGGGTCAAAATCAACTTCCGCAGCTTGCATTACTCTTAAGCCGCGAGCTTGCAAAGTACTTCGTAATTTGTTGAATACAAGCTGAATGCCTTCTCTTATTTGGGCAATATCGTCAGTCGCTTCGATGTTCTTCTCGGCACGTTCGCTATCGTCTAAGACTTCCAGAAGAGATTGAATAATATCCTTTCCGGCAGTCTGGATTAATTCAAGGCGTTCGCGACTGGTGCGGCGTTTGTAGTTTTCAAATTCGGCAGCCAGGCGGATGTATTTATCCTTAGAATCGTTTAGCTCTTGTTGCAATTTTCCTTCCGCATCTTGCTCGAAATTTTCTTCAAGTCCTTCCGTCCCCGCACGATTATCGTCGGTATTGAGACCTGCAGCCAATTGCTCTTCGGTAAATTGATTTTGTTTCTGGTGTGTTTCGTTATTTTCCATCATATCAGTCTGCTGCTCTTTCACTGTTTTACGCTTTTTGAACATGCAGCAAAATTACGGTCAAGAACTTTGCCAGCAGCCAAGACGGGGACAAAATGACAGTAGTAACCATAATTTTAGGCTGTAATAAACGAATCTTGGGAAATCGGCAGGACAATAATGAATTGTGCTCCTTCGCCAGGAGAAGCCGTTGCGGAAATAATACCGTGGTGGTTTTCAATAATTCGTTTGCAAATAGCCAGGCCGATACCCGTGCCTTCGTATTCCGTTCGGCCGTGAAGCCGCTGAAAAATCTGAAATATTTTGTCAGCATAATCAGTATCGAAACCTATTCCTTCATCCTTTACGATAATTTTCAAGAAATGAATATCCTCAAAATCGCCGATAGTTTGCATGGGAAGGTATTGACCAATCCGTGATATCTCGTCTTCTTTCAACCCTTTCCAAAACAGCTCCTTTACAGAAATCGTAATCTTTGGCGGCTCATTTTCTTTTTTAAATTTTAAGGCATTGCTGATTAGGTTTTGAAATACCTGTTGAATTTGTCCGGGGATGCCATCTATTTCTGGCATTTTGTCAATATGAAATTCAGCTTTTGTCGCTTCAATCTTCAAATCCATGTCTGTCTGCACTATACTAATCAAGGAATTCAAATCGACCTTCTGAAACTTACTATCCATGTTTCCGACTCGGGAGAAATCGAGCACATCGTTGATGAGTTGCTGCATCCGTCCTGTGGCATTAACTATTCTATCCACCAACATTTTCTGCTGTCCTTCCTGAACTCCTTCTCCTAAGTTTCGCTTCAACATGGAGCTGAAGGAGCTTATTTTCCGTAGGGGTTCTTGCAAATCGTGTGAGGCAACATAGGCGAATTGTTCGAGTTCCGCGGCTTTACTTTCCAGGCGAGCAGTTTTGGCAATCATCTCTATTTCTTTGAATTTCAATAGTGTGATGTCTTGTGAAGTACCTTCCAATTTCACTACCCTTCCATTTGCGTCTGTTTCCACATTTCCATGTGCCAGAATATGCCTCACTGTACCGTCCGGAGTGATGACGCGATGTATAAATGAGGGATAATCATGCGTCTCCATTGCCTTTTGAATATGCTCGCGATACTTCTTTTTATCAGCAGGGTGAATACTTTCTAAAAAAATTTCGTAGGTGATAGCTTGCCCCTTTTCCAAACCCCAAATCTCGAATTGTACATCGCTCCAGGTGATTTCTTGTAAGTCCGCATCCCATTCCCAAGAGCCAACTTTGGCCATTTGTTGGGACAAATTAAGGAATTTTGTCTGCCTTTCTAGCGCAGCTTCTGCACGCTTTCTCATTACAATTTCCTGTTCGAGTTCGGAAAAAGTTTTTATGGAAAGGGCATTATGCAGGAATTTGAAAATCTGGATGACTGTTATCCAACTGATGATACCCGTAGTCAATAATGCTAGTGCCTGAACTCGATAAAGAGGCAACCAAAACATCATTGCATCCAGCAAAAGCGTTGTACTACAGATGAGGATAAAAGCTCCAAAAAGTAAGTAGAGCTTTCTAAAATGAAGGGCTTGCTTTTGTTTGGACAAGTATCGAAAAATGGCGACAAAAGCAGCTAAACAGGCAGACCAAATCAGCAGGTCGGAAATGATGTAGAGCCAACCATGAAAGTCGCTCCAGTGGCTGAATTGCCAGCGCGAAGGCCAATCCGACGAATCAAAAATTTTAGAAAAAAACTCGTAAACCTCGTTCATGCTTTAGGTGGATAGATGCGCCGTAAACACTATGCTTTAGGATTGAATTTATCTATGTCCTGAAGTGAGAACATATCCTTCACGCGGATGCCCTTTTCAGTCTGGATAAGCGTGCAACATTCTATGCTCGGGTCATGTTCAAAAAAGAGCACCCAGTTATTGTCGACTGCTTCTTTAAGCAATACTTTTTTCTCGTTCAAAGTTTCGAGTGGGCGCATATCATAGGCCATCACCCAGGGCATCGGTACATGGTGTACTGACGGTACAAGGTCGGCACAGTAAAGAATGGTGTGGTTGTTGAATTTTATTTGTGGGAGCATCATGGCATCGGTATGGCCATTCACGTAGTGGATGCGGATATCACTAAGCCATTCTTCGCCATCGGCTACTTTCACAAAATTCAATTGACCGCTTGCTTCTATCGGAAGAATATTTTCCTTTAAAAATGATGCCTTTTCGCGGTCGTTGGGGGCAAGAGCAGAAGCCCATTGTTTAGGAGTTGTCCAAAATTTTGCCTTTGGAAATGCAGGCACGAGTTTGCCATCTTTTCCCTTTTTTATGGAGCCGCCGCAATGATCAAAGTGAAGGTGGGTAAGGAATACATCGGTAATATCATCTGGAGTAAAACCATGTTCGGCGAGGCTTTTCTCAAGAGTATCGTCTCCATGAAGAAAGTAATGGCCAAAGAATTTCTCGTCTTGCTTATTGCCCATTCCGTTATCCACTAAAATGAGGTAATTGCCATGTTCTATCAAGAGGCAACGCATGGCCCAGGAGCACATATTGTTATCATCGGCAGGGTTGGCTTTGTTCCACATGCTTTTAGGGACGACACCAAACATGGCCCCGCCGTCGAGCTTGAAATATCCTGTGTTGATGGTGTAAAGTTTCATGGGCTGAAAGTTATAAAGGCAGCGTGGAATATCGAAATTTCAGGTTCGCTAAAGTGGCGTAAAATATCGCGCCAGTAGCGGGAATTTGATTTGGAGATGGCGGAATGATTTGAAGATTTGGAGATTTGGAGATTTGAAGATTTGGAGATTTGGAGACTAACCACTAAGACACTAAGAGCACTAAGGGACACTAAGGTTTGAAATGAGGATGGGACTTAGCCTTGAAAGGGCGATATTTTGGTAGAAAAAGTGCAGCGGAATGAATAGAAATCACAAGCCTTTTTAGAGCGATATTTTGGTAGAAAAAGTGCAACAGAATTAATAGGAATCATAAGTTCCGTAGGAGCGCCATTTTGGTAAAACATTCGCCTCAAGGAAAACCTCATTTTAATACTGTAACCACCACGTGAGTGATTGCAGCGGAAATCCTTTTCTTTTCGTTCGAATTATGGATTTGCTTTGCAGAGATGCTGACAAACGAAAAGAAAAGATTGAAGCGTAAAGCACGACACTGGCTGCCTTAAAGCGTCGACAGAATATGCCGAGGAAACCTTCCTAAGGCAGCCAGTGGCACGCCCAAA
>JBDTKK010000179.1:0-3791 GCA_039935335.1 Chitinophagaceae bacterium | reverse complement strand
CAGGCAGCTCAATTGCGGGGAATTAAGAGCAAGCTCTTGTACCTGCCCAATGAAAATCACTGGGTGTTGCATCCACAAAATGCAATTGCCTGGCAACGGGAGTTTTTTGGTTGGTTGAAAGAGACGTTGTAAGAAATATCTTTTGGTCAAAATGCCCGATGCTTCAGAAGTGCCGGGCATTTTTTATTTTTAGGAATGAAGGAATCCAAAGCTGAAGAATTATTCAGAAAAATAGCTAATGAAAATCCCGGAGCGAAACTCAGCAAGATGTTTGGCTGTGTGTGCATCAAAGCACCGAATGGAAAAGCGGCATCTTTGATTAAAGGCGACATGTTGGTCGTGAAACCGCCGAAAGACCGAATAGAAGAATTGTTGCGCAGCGGATTCCGAATGTTTTCGCCCATGGGAGAAGGCAGGCCGATGAATGGCTGGATTGAAATTCCTTTTGAGCAATCAGATAAATGGCAAGATTTTGCGGAGGAAGCATATGAATTTGTTCAAGGTTTGCCAGGAAATAAAAAGAAATAACTCCAATTCGACATCCAATTTGCCGTCATTTTAATGCACTGCCTTTCCCCAACTGAATGAGACCTGCAATACTGGCACTCGAGCTTTGAGTTCCATTATGCCCTGTATGAAAAAGTGAGTTTTTACAAAAGGCAATGGATCAATTTCGCAACAACTGCAGCCGTAATACCAAATGATACCAGTTAGACAGCCAGTTCCGTCATTGCGCGGAGGGAGGCTTTGCGACCGACAAAGCAATCTCACAACTAATGAGCACGCCGCGTATGGGATTGCTTCGTGCCTCGCAATGACGATCGGGAGCCCCCTACAATGATGCCGAAATTAGCGTTCTAAATGGTATGAACACCTATTTTAAGTACGGCACCTCCCCCGTCAACCTGAACTTGTTTCAGATTCTATTGTGCGAAATGACGTGATAGATGCCGAAATAAATTCGGCATGACGACACGAAAATGATTATCGTTGACTGCCTATTTTAGGTGTCTATTTGGTATGAGTACTCGATGATTATTTACCTGAATACAGATTGGCGAATTTCAGACGGCGGCGACTTGTGCGTTTACCAAGCGTCTGACCTGCAAAAAAGGGAACCAAAAATCGGAACCGGCGTGTTTTTCAAAAGCGATGAACCGGAGCATGAAGTGCTACCTACCCCCCAACCTATAATGAGTAATACCGGCTGGTTGAAGGTGGAAAGAGTTCCCGTTTACAATAGGCCTATCTGAAATCCGGAAATTTCCAAATACTCCTTTGTACCCATCACGGGCAATTGTGGTAAACCTTTGGCTCCCAATTTTTTATCTCGGGATAAAAACACTTGTACCCGATGTTGCAAGGCAGCATAATATTGGAGCGCATCTTCTACGTCTTCAATATCAGAATTAAGGGCGTGAATGGTATTGGCGTGGTCAAGCTCAATTATCTGGACATCCAACAAGAGCGATTTCAACAACAATCGCAATTCTTGATTTGAAAATTCCTTTCTTAAGAAATAGCTTACCACATGAATAATCGCAGGCGTTGTATAAGCCGTAATTGTACCGGCATTTGCCAGTTTTAAGATTGTCAAAGCGGCGTTCTGTTCCGCTCTTTGCAGGAATGCATCCAGAAAAATATTGGCATCCAGAAAAACTTTAGAAGCCATATTTCTTAGCTTCGGCATCGTAAACCTCGTCGTACATAGCTCTATTGCTAGAAGGAATCGGAATATTCTTTGCATTCAAACGGCTAAGCATTTTTATATACAAAGGCTCCGTCGTCAAGCGGGAAGTTCTTGTAGTAAGGTACTCCTGTACCATTTCAGATACGGTGGTGTTGTTCGCCTCAGCATAATTCTTGGCCTTGTTCACCACATCTTCATCGATACTCAAATTCAGTTTTGCTTTCATCGTCTAGGAATTTCAACAAAGATACGCACATTTCGGAATGTTGCGCACGCTAAGAGCTCATTCCTTCACCACCTTTAACACTTCCCACCCGGCAGCCGCAGACAGTACACACCCGCTGCCCAATGATGCACGTCAATTTGAGTATCATTCTTCAATTGAAAGCTCATGATGAGTCGCCCTTTAATATCATTAATGGTTGCTGTTTGGCTCACAAGTTTTGTGTCGCTGACCTTGATGAATAATTGAACATTGGCGGGATTGGGCTAAACACTGACCGCTCCTTTTGACGAATTGATTCCTATAATGCTCGTAGCAGAACCATCGCCATAAGCAAAGAATCCGCCCGTTCCTGCTACTTCAATAGTCACTTCCCAACGCTTAAGGTTGACATTCCAAACAATATCTGAATCGGTAGGACTGATGACATTAAATCTTGGTGAAATGCTGCTTGTATAATAACCGAGCAATCCCGTGGCCGAAGTACCCTGTTCCTGAATAATCCGCAGATTGGTGATGCCTTTTAATTATAACCAATTTTTAAAGTGAAAAAAATCCTTCAAAAACGGTCAACGTATTTCAGGCACCAACATCACACCAATGCCGTCTTAAACTCGCTTGTAGTGTGAAATTCTATGTCCGGATTGTTTTGCTTTTCGGTATTGAGGAACCATTCACTTTGAGCTAGATAAACTAAGTTTCCGTCCTTATCCGTCATGATATTCGACTGTTTGAATTTCGCGAAATCCTCGATCTTTTTCTTATCGCCGGTAATCCAGCATGCTTTGAAAAAAGACAAGGGCATAAACGCGCAAGAAGCGCCATACTCCTGCAACAGACGATATTGAATCACTTCAAATTGGAGTTCACCGACGCAACCAATCACCTTCCTATTGCCACCATGCTGGGTAAATAATTGCGCCACGCCTTCGTCGGTCAACTGGCTAATTCCTTTCTCCAATTGCTTCGTCTTCATCGGGTCTTTATTCACTAATTCCTTAAAGATTTCCGGGGAGAAAGTCGGAATGCCTGTGAATTGCATCATCTCGCCTTGCGTGAGCGTGTCGCCAATTTTGAAACTTCCGGTATCGAACAGACCAACTACATCACCGGGATAAGCTTCGTCTATGATGTCTTTTTCGCGGGCAAGAAAGGAATAAGGATTAGAGAAACGAACGTCCTTCTCGAGACGTGTGTGTTTGTAATAAGTGTTGCGGGCAAAGCGTCCGGAACAAACCCTCAAAAAAGCGATTCTGTCGCGGTGACGAGGGTCCAGATTGGCGTGAATTTTAAAAATAAATCCCGTGAATTTTTCTTCGTTGGGTTCTACGAAACGCTTGTCTGTAGCACGCCCCAGCGGCTGCGGCGCAATGGTGATAAACGTGTCAAGCAATTCTTTGACGCCAAAATTATTCACTGCTGAACCGAAGAAAACGGGGGCGATTTTTCCTGCGAGATAATCTTCTGTATCCAGTTCACCATACACGCCGTCGAGCAATTCAGCATCTTCGCGAAGTTGCTTGGCATCCCGCTCGCCGATTAGCTTATCCAGTTTTCCATCGGACAGATTTTCTACCGGAATGGAGTTTTCCTCCTGCGATTTTTGTCCGGCAGCGAAGAGCAAAAGGCTCTTTTTATGAAGGTCGTAAACGCCTTTAAATTCCTTGCCGCTATTGATAGGCCAGCTCATAGGATGAAGGGAAATTTTCAACTCCTTTTCAATTTCATCCAACAAATCGAACGGCATTTTGCCATCGCGATCCATCTTGTTGATAAAGACAATGATTGGTGTATCTCGCATGCGACAAACCTCCACAAGGCGACGCGTTTGTTCTTCTACCCCATTCACCGAATCTATTACCAGAATCACGGAATCCA
>JBDTKK010000178.1:0-3556 GCA_039935335.1 Chitinophagaceae bacterium | reverse complement strand
TTTGAGAACCTGGTAAGAACGTTTCGAGGCCATATACATCTACGATAAGGCCACCCTTAGTTTTGGAAGTTATAGTACCTGTAACAATTTCGCCGGTTTTGTAGAAATCTACAATTTCCTGCCATGCTCGGGCTGCGCGAGCCATTTTGCGGCTCAGGTGCAGATGACCGCCACGGTCTTCTTTTTCTACAACCATCACTTCGATTTCATCACCGATTTTCAAATCGGGGAGGTCACGAAATTCATTGAGCGAGATGAGACCATCGCTCTTAAAGCCGATGTTGATGATGACATCAGTCTTTGTTTTGCCAACCACAGTGCCTTGCAGCAGTTCTTGGTCGCCAATTTGCTTGAAGGTCGTGTCATAAAGCACGTCCATCTGAGCGCGTTCGTCGTTCTTGTAAGAACTTACATTGCGCTTGTCGACACTCCAATCGAAGTCATCGTGAACGGCGGGCATTTTTGTTGCCGGCTCGTCGAGACGAGATTTTTTGGGTGTTTCGGCCACGACTTCAGGAGCTGTTTTGGCTTCTGGAGCAGCTTCTGGAGCGGTAGTTGCTTCTGGAGCTGGTGTGGCTTCCGCAGCCGCTACAGTTTCCTGTGTTTCGGGCTGTGGAGTAGGCTGCTGCGGCATTTCAGCAGTTGCAGCCTCCTGTGGTGTTGTTTGGTTTTGGATTGGTTTTGTTTCTTCCAAATTTTTGGTCCTCCTTTTTGTGGAATTATTTCGGGGCGCGAAGATAAGCAGTTTTTTAATTCAAAACTCAATAAAAGGTAAAAGGTAAAAGTCAAAAGGTAAAAGTTCCAAATCATAGCAGAAATTGGATGGGTTTTACATAAAAGTCTGGATAGAATTCGATTGATAGATGTCTTAAGGAAACCTAACTACACACGTATCCCTTGTTGGCTATCAGAAATGGATTAAATTCTGCTTAATTTTTTCGTGTTCAAAAAACTATTTTTGGCTCATGAAGCCAGAAGTTCTAAAATTTATCAAGACCTTTTTCTTGTACTTGTTTTGCATCGTTTCAATAAATATTTTGGTGGATTATCTCTTTGGTGATACAGGCTTCTTTGGCAAACATCAGGTACTTGCCTTTTTCGCTAAATGGATACCCATTGGTTTAATTGTTACTTGGATTTACATTAAGAGAACAAGGTCGGCATCCAAGAAGTGAATTTGTAGTTTTAGTGTTCAATTCTGTTTTTTGGAGATTGGAACAAAAAGCTACTACAGCTTTTTCAGAAGTGCGAATGGGAACATCCCGACATGTTTTACCTTTTACCTTTTGACTTTTGATTTCCCTCCCCCTGTTAAACCCCTGTAAAAAAACCTTTTCTACCCAACCCTTTTCCGAAATTTGCTGTCTTTCTATGCTACAAACAAACTAATTTCACCCCGTTTTTTAACTATGAAAAGAATCTTCGTACTTGCTACGCTGGCTATCGCCTTCGGTTTCTCTGCTTTTGCCAAAGATGGCTACAACATAACGGTCAAGTTTACAGACCTTCATCTCAAAGATAGCGTCGTTTATCTCGCGCATTACTATGGTAAGCCTTTACCGACCATTTACAAGGCTGATTCCGCAGTTTTTGACAAGAATAATGTTGCGTCCTTTCAATCTCATGACCCACAGATTGGTGGTATTTACATCATCCTCCTCAGCGACCATTCTACCTACTTTGAATTTTTACTGAATAATGGTGATGAAATGTCCATCACCGCTACCAGCAAGGAATTACCAACTGGTATTGTGTTTAAAGGTTCTCCGGAAAATGAACGCTTTGTAGCTTACCAGACTTTTTTGAAAAATTTTGGAACACGCCAGCAAAAGCTTCACGAAGAATATAAAAGTGCCAAAACCAGTGCAGATTCTGCTGCTGTTCGGGAGAAAGGAGAGCTTGCTTCTAAAGAACTGATGAAGTATCGAATGGACTACGTCGAAAAATATCCTCACACGCTTTTGGCCAATATTTTTAATGCCCTTTGGGTGCCCACTGTTCCTTCAGGGCCACATTATAATGCTAAAGGAAAGATTGATTCTGCCTTCTCGTATCACTATTACAAAGAGCATTATTGGGATAAGTTCGACTTCACAGACGATCGCCTGGTTCAAACTCCTTTGTATGATGCCAAGCTGGACGAATACTTCAACAAATTGGTATTGCCCTACGTGGACAGCATTGAGCAGGAAGCAGATACTTTGCTTGCCCGTACACGTGGCCATAAAGAAATCTTCAAGTACACGCTTTGGTGGATTACCCGCAACACGGAGAACAGTAAAATCATGGGCATGGACGCCGCATTTGTCTATCTCGTTGAGAAATACTACATGAAGGGCGATGCCTATTGGCTCTCTAAAGATGACCTTCAGAAATACGTGGATCGTGTGCAGAAAATTGCGCCAAACGTGATTGGAAATACCGCGCCGGAAATCATTATGGAGGACATTACCGGGAAGAAAATTCCGCTCTCTTCCGTTAAAGCAAAATATACAGTTCTGGTCTTCTGGACACCATCTTGTGGCCATTGCCAACACGAAATTCCGCTACTTGATTCTGCCTACAATGCTTCCTTAAAAGCCAAAGGCGTGAAGGTATATGCGGTACGTACCGAAGACGACCCCAAGCAATGGCAGGACTTTATCAAGAAGAATCATTTAGAGGACTGGATTAACGTTTACGACCCCAATCATTACAGCGATTATCGCAGTAAGTATGACGTGTACAGCACACCGATTATTTACTTGCTCGATGAAGACAAAAAGATTATTGGCAAGCGCATAGATCATAGCAACATCGGGCAAGTCATAGAAATGCACGAACGCAAATTGAAGACTGCACAAGCCAAGTAAGTGTTTCCTCCCTCGTCAATCACACCTCGAAATAAGCATGCGTAAGCTGGTTTTATCCGCATTGGCTTTAGCCTTTGCAGCAGCCTCATCTCAGGCTCAGACTCTTTTTACTTACGGCTCGAAGCCGGTATCTAAACAGGAATTTCTGAGAATCTATGAGAAGAACAACGTCAACAAGAAGACCGATTTTTCGGAGCCTGCACTTCGCGACTATCTCAATCTCTATTCACTTTTTAAGATGAAAGTGAATGAAGCGGAAATCCTTCAACTGGATACAGTGCACAGTATCGCCGCCGAGCTGGACAACTATCGTCATCAACTTGCCAAAAATTATCTGACCGATAAAGAAGTGAGTAACAAGCTGGTAGATGAAGCCTACAACCGCATGAAAGAAGAGGTTCATGTAGAGCATATTCTCATCTCCTGCCTGCCGTCGGCTTTGCCAAAAGATACCGCCATTGCTCTGGCCAAAATTGATAGTATTTACAAAGTAATTACAACTGGGAAATCTGATTTTTCCAAGATGGCTTCTGAATATTCAGATGATCGTGGTACTCGCGAACTTGGCGGTGATATTGGCTACATGACGGCGCTTCAGACTGTCTATTCCTTTGAAAATGCGACCTTCAATACGCCGGTTGGAAAGGTTTCAAAACCTTTCCGTACGCAATTTGGCTATCACATTGTTCAGGTAGTTGATCGTC
>JBDTKK010000177.1:0-5713 GCA_039935335.1 Chitinophagaceae bacterium | reverse complement strand
CAGCACCACTGTTAGCGGTTGATGATTGTCTATAAATGCAGCCACATTGTAGGCTGTTAGTTTCTTGGTTTCGAGATGAACATTAAGGTTCACTTCTAAGAAACTTGTCCCGCCGTCGGCGAGGACTTTCCATTCTCTATTCCCAATAAAAACCACCGGAACAGGAAGCGAATCCAACTCCGATTTTGGGTTGAATTTCAAGGGATATTTTGCTCCATAATTGTCGTAAAACACGACCGCCTTTGCACCCGCCTTTGCTGCTTCATCGGCTCGAGTCCAGGCTTTCTTTTCTGCATCAAAATGAGGCTCATCCGCTTCAACTTCCTTTTCATAAAGCGGCAATATCCAGATACCTCCCTGCTCCTGAATGTCTATCAATGCATTCCCGCTTACTTCTCCATTTCCACTGAAGGGAAAAGGAAAAACATCCTCACCCAATTCCATTTTTTTACCCCCAATAAATAATGTTGTTGCTCCCCATTGCCGCCCGCGACTAAACAAAAACGGATGTCTATAAGATTTCTCGAAAGCTGGAATCTGTAGCTCTTCATAGCGCTTAATGAGATAATCTGCTGCCAAGGCTGCCCCTTTACTTCCCGTGCGTCTGCCTTCCAAGGCATCAGACGAAATGTAATTGATATCAGCTTTCAGCTCTCGCAGCATCGTGCGCTGTGCGCTGTGCTGGGAGAAGCTTTGAAGAGAAAAACAACCAAGAATTACCGTAAGAGAAACAACGCGAATCATGAAATTATTTGAGGCCGCAAAAGTAAAGGACAAGTCTCCTCGGACGGTAATTGGCATTGATTATTGCCTTAGCAAAATGCCCCTTTTTACTTTTAGAAGACTTTCCTTTCCTTGAAGGTTTATCTTTCCGCATCCAATCCTATTCCTTTGCTCTCTGCCCACAATCTTTCCAAATCTTACGGCTCTCTGCAGGTGCTGCGCGATGTTTCTTTAGAAGTTGCCGCCGGCGAAATGATAGCCATCATCGGCCCTTCCGGAGCGGGGAAAAGTACGCTACTCCATCTGCTTGGTGCGCTCGACAAACCCGATTCCGGCAAAGTAAAAATCAATGGCACCGAGGTGTTTTCCTTATCTGCCGCCAAGCAATCCAAGTTTAGAAATGCACAGCTTGGCTTTGTGTTTCAGGCGCATCATTTACTGCCGGAATTTACAGCAGAAGAAAACGTAGTCATGCCTCTCTGGATAGCAGGCAAGCCCCGGAAAGCCGCGCTGGCAGCGGCTTCGGAGATGCTGGAGCGCGTTGGGCTTAGTGGACGAACCAAACATAAACCATCCCAACTTTCGGGTGGGGAGCAGCAACGCGTAGCCATTGCCAGAGCACTTATCAACAAGCCCGCAATATTGATGGCCGATGAACCAACCGGCAATCTGGATACTGCCAATGCCGAGTCCATTCACAGCCTATTTATCGCTTTAAGAAAAGAACTGAAACAAACGATTATTCTCATTACCCACAATGAAGCTTTGGCTGCGCGTACCGACCGAACATTGCTCATGCGCGATGGCCAAATTGTAGAAGAAAGGTTACACCCTTTGGGCTGATATCTACCCTGGAAATTCAATTTTTCTTTTTCGAAAAACTGCCTCCCAGCATTTTGAAAAATTCATTCTCTTTTGCTTCGGCAAAATGCATTACTCTTGTAGCACTATTATTCAAAAAACAAGCAGTCTTAAAAAATATTCCAAACTGCCCACTGTATTTAATTCAAAAGGCTATTTTTGCCCTCAAATAAAAACTAGGATTAACCATGTCTGAAATTGCAACCCGCGTCAAGAAAATTATCGTGGACAAATTAGGTGTTGACGAGAGCGAAGTCGCTCCAGAAGCCTCTTTCACTAATGACCTCGGTGCCGACTCCCTCGACACCGTGGAGCTTATTATGGAGTTTGAAAAGGAGTTTAACATCTCTATCCCCGACGAACAAGCCGAGACCATCACTACTGTTGGTCAAGCTATATCGTACTTGGAGGAGCATGTAAAATAGACAGCCTTTACCAAGAGCTTCGTGTCAGGTATCAATGAGTTGCACCATCGGTGTACCTTAGTTGATACCTGATATTTTATACAAAAGGCTACACCTTTTGCCACAAACATTTTCAACCCTTTCTGCAGTCCGCAAAAAACAACCCCGATACCATCCCCTTGAAGAATCAGCCTCTAAAACGAGTTGTCGTTACAGGCCTCGGAGCCATCACACCTATTGGCAATAATGTTTCAGAATACTGGAACGGCTTGCTAGCGGGCGTTTCCGGTGCCGATTTCATTCAGCAATTCGATGTATCCAAGTTCAAAACGAAATTTGCTTGCGAGGTAAAGAATTATAAGGTTGAAGATTACTTCGAGCGCAAAGAAGGCCGCAAACTTGACCGCTTTTCACAGTTCGCTGTTATAGCAGCCATGGAAGCGGTTGAAATGAGCGGCATCGGCAAAGAGGAAATCAACAAGGATCGCGTTGGTGTGATTTGGGCTTCAGGTCTCGGTGGCATGATTACGTTCATTGAAGAAATGAAAAACTTCAATGCTGGTGATGGTACTCCCCGCTTCAATCCCTTCTTCATTCCAAAACTTATTTTGGATATTGCCGGTGGTCATATTTCTATGAAGTATGGTTTCCGCGGCCCCAATTTCTCTACAGTAAGTGCCTGCGCTTCTTCCAGCAATGCCATTATTGATGCGCTGAATTATATCCGGCTTGGTAAGGCAAATGCTTTTGTCGTTGGTGGTTCTGAAGCTGTAGTGACCGAAGCAGGTATTGGTGGTTTCAATGCCATGAAAGCCCTTTCGGAGCGTAATGACGACCCCAAAACAGCGTCCCGTCCTTTTGATAAAGACCGCGATGGTTTTGTATTAGGCGAAGGTGGTTGCTGCCTCGTGTTGGAAGAACTGGAACATGCCAAAGCGCGTGGTGCCCATATTCTCGTAGAAGTTGTGGGCGGCGGCATGAGTGCCGATGCTTATCACCTCACCGCTCCGCATCCCGAAGGCCTGGGTGTTATCTTGGTGATGCATAATGTGCTGGAAGATGCGGAAATGAAACCGGAGGATATTGATTACATCAATGTACACGGCACCGCTACGCCATTGGGTGATGTTGCAGAATTGGTAGCCATTGAAAAAGTGTTTGGTGACCATGCTTTTGACCTCAATATTTCTTCTACAAAAAGCATGACCGGCCACTTGCTTGGTGGTGCAGGTGCTATTGAGGCCATTGCTGCCGTACAGGCGGTAGTGAACGATATTATTCCGCCGACCATCAACCACTTTACGGACGACCCTGCCATTGACCCACGGTTCAAACTCACGTTTAATAAACCGGAGAAAAGGCTTGTTCGCGCAGCGTTGAGCAATACATTTGGCTTTGGTGGCCATAATGCCTCCGTGATTTTTAAGAAGTATGAAGCTTAATTTTCGTGAGCCGACTTACTGATAAAATTCAAAGTCTTTTTAAGCCATCCGCGCCATTGGCAGCGCAACTGGAACAAATGTTGGGCTTCCGGCCTAAGCATTTAGCGTATTACCAACTTGCCTTAGCGCATAGCTCTCACGGGCACACTGTGCAAGCAAATAATGAGCGTTTGGAATACCTTGGAGATGCCATTCTAGGCGCTATTGTAGCAGAATATCTTTTTAAGAAATACCCCAACGAGGCAGAAGGTTTCCTCACCGAAATGCGTAGCAGGATGGTGCGACGGGAATCGCTGAATGCCGTTGCCCAGAAAATGGGGCTAAATAAAGTTCTTACTTTCAATCAATCTGACCGAAGCCTGAACCGCAGCCATATATTTGGAAACGCCCTTGAAGCCCTTGTCGGCGCGGTATATCTGGATCAAGGCTATGCCAAGACTCGCACATTTGTGGTGCGTCTAATGATTCGGTCCTACATGGACGTGGATTTGATAGAATCTACGGATACTAACTACAAAAATCAGTTGTTGAACTGGGCGCAACGCGCCCATAAGGCATTAGAATATCGGACGCTTTCAGACAATAAGGAAGGCGCAAGAAAGGTGTTTACCGTTGGCGTATTCGCGGATGAAAAACAAATTGCTACCGGAACAGGCTATTCTAAAAAAGCAGCGAGCCAAGATGCTTCTATGAAGGCATTGGCGGCATTGGGCATAGAGGAGGCTGAATAAGGTCAAGTAATTATTACTGCTGGAGACAAAACTTTCTATAGAGTAGGCCCTATATGCATAATCTTATGGCTTGAACTCTGATGACGCAGCATAGAATACTGTATTAGACCCTGACCAACTGCCAATTTTTACCTGTCGAATAAGCACAGTAAGCTCGAAATTTTGGCAGCCCTTTGTAAGTCATCCAAATATAATTCCGCTCCGTAGGAGCGAAATTATGGTAGCTGGCCATAATGCATCCAAATATCTACGTAGGAGCGACAGTTTGGTAAAAATAATATCGTTTAGACACCTATTTTGCTCTAGGCGCTTTCTCGGTTCACGCAAGCCATCATCTCGCTGCTGCAACAATCACAAACCAATGACAAGGAATTTGGGCTCTTTTAATAATCTGTCCTTGGAGAGAGGCTTTCCCCGTTCGTCATTGCGCGGAGGCTTTGCGACAAAGCAATCCCACGTGCTGAACGAGCATTAAATGTAAGATTGCTTCGTTCCTCGCAATGACGATCTGGAACGGCGACATCTTGGGGCTCTGTCATTGGCAACTTGTTTCGGGTTCTATTGTGCTAAATAATATGATATATCCCGAAATAAATTCGGCGACCTGTCCTGAATTCATTTCAGGATGACGACACGAACTTGATCGCGGTTTATTGCTTTTTAGGTGTCTAAACGGTATAAGCTCCGTGAGCGAAGTTTTAGTAGCACGCCATGAACCGTCCAAATCTTGTCCAAGCTCCGTAGGAGGCACATTATGGTAGCATGCCACTACCGAAGACTAAAGATATCGGCTTCATTCCACCTTGCTCACTTCCTACGGAGGTGGGTTAGGAAAAGGATTGAAATGGTGTCGTTATCCGCAGCAGCCAGCCTTTTTCTCAATAGTCCGTTTCTTAGAGACAAAGATTGAAAAACCTCTCCTTATAAATATCCACATTAAGCCAAATACCAAAAATGCTAACAGTAATATCGGCTTCGACTGGCGGATTGCAACCGCTTGCTTCGGAAAAGGCATATCGCACCCCTTAACAAAATAAAAAAGCCGCTTTGAAAAAATCAGAGCGGCTTTAAAACAAATTCTAATTAAAGGCTAGCGCAAAATCAATTTGCGGGTCGCTTTCTCGCCATCAGCACGAACTTCTACGAAGTAGATGCCTTTAGCTTGCGTACCGAGGTCAAGCGTTTCCGAGAAACGTGTGCCCACATTGTCAAAGCTGCGACTAAGGACAGTTTGACCGGCAACAGTAGTCACAATCACCTCCATGTGCGTAACAGCCCGTGCTGCATCGCTCATTACGGTAAACTTGCCCTCAGTTGGGTTAGGGAACAAAGACAGATTTTGCAACAAATCAAGCCCTGGAACTTTCACGTTTTCACGGCGGAGGATAACGATATAATCTTCAACCTCACCGGAAGTGAACAAACCTGACCCCTTCAACGCAGGATTACCTGGCACCATATTCAAATCATTATTAAGGATGAAACGCATGCCCGTTGGTACATTTGGAATTACAGCATCAGGTACGGTAAAGAAGGTATCCAAGAGGTAACG
>JBDTKK010000176.1:0-4511 GCA_039935335.1 Chitinophagaceae bacterium | reverse complement strand
GCGGTAGTAAAATCAGTAGGCTTTGGGATATGGAATATTTCATTTGCTTTGAATTCTTAATCATTCTTCATTTCTGGAATCATACTTGATCAGGGCTGTATTAGGAAAAGCCAGGTTCTTAGGTAATTTCCTTCATACACTGTACTATCCTTTGTACAAAAGCTCATGCGTTAGGATATCGCCGTGCTTTGATTGAAAGCAATCTTGCCGTTATTAAAGAATATGCCAAATATACAAATTCCTCTGATTCCCTGTTATAGTTTGTTCTCCACATAGATACCTCCATCACCGCCAGTCCGATAATATTCTTCATAAACGTTGTTTGCTTTTGTTGACCTTACACAACGCTCAACTAAAAAAACTACCTTAGAATTGCCATAATTTTCTCTTGCCGTAAGCAAACAAACCTTTTTATTCTGAAGAGAATTTGTAGTCTGGGAGGCGAACGAGCCACTGGGCATAAAGATAAGACTTTTGTTTGTGAAGACCCAAAACGAGAGGAAGAAATCCTTTTGTTGCTAATCAGACAGAATTCACTCACAATTGCAAACAACAAACACACGATTATTTACAAAGAAGGACAAACCTCTACAACAATCCAGTTACGGCACAATTCCAAACTTCCGCTTTTTAAAAAGTGGAATTGTTATCGCACTTTGTAAAAGAAGCAAAATATTTTGGATAACAGAAGAAGGCAAAGAACCAACATAAGGCGAATCTCCTTTTCCAATTAGCTGTTTTATCTCTTCAACGTTTTTACTGTAAATTTCAGAGCAATCAACAAAGGAATTCCATTTCAGGAATGGGCAATCAACTACAGATATCGGAAGGTGAAGCGCTTTCAATTCCGAAGAAGGAAATCTATTCGGATTGATTTCCGAGTTGATGTACACATTTCCTAAAACCAAGCTATCTTTCGTAAAGCCAACTACTACAAAGTATTTTTGCTTGGGGGGCTTGGTATCATACACCATTGTAAAAAAGATGGAACCAACTTCCAATCGGTCATCATTCAATCCTGCGCTGATTTCTGCGGGTATCTTAATACCCATTGCCCGCCATAACCTTTTGATTAGCGACGTTACTCGCAATGTATTTAAGCATATCGATGTTAGCTCCTGCATCAGTGGCTATTGCCATCACGTTCATTTCGTCGTTTTGGACGGCCTGCTGCCATGCAGAATCATGCGATTTATCGGTGAGTGTTTCAAAGTCCATCCCCCCATTTTCTTTAATGGAAGCATGCAACATTTGCAAATCACTTTCAGATAAATATTCAAGCTTCGCAGCTCGCTTTGCGCCCGCATATTTCCAATCAACGACTTCAAAAACATCTGCAACAGGATAGTTGATTGTCAGATATTGCTTGCCGCCTCGCAAAGTTTTCAATGCATCATAAACGAAGGAAGGAACCGGGCCGTTGGGCATTGCCACATATTGGTCGCCAGTAATTGGCCGTCCAAAGGCTGCCAAATGTTCCTTTTCAGCAAAATATAAAATCTTGAATAGCCTGTGAAAATCACACGCACCTTCAACCTTGTTGAGCACATAAAGACTGGCTTCAACTGCTTTATCTATATCAAGTGTGAATTTCATTGAACTTCAAAAATACGTTTTAATCCACAAAAGATTCGCCAATATAGAAGTTCCAGAGATAGCGAACATTCCTCCGGCCAGCTTAAGCTCCAACCAAATACCTGTCCCACTGAAAATTTGGGTCGCACTATCCTGCGGACTATTCCTACATCGTCTTCAACTCCGACACTAACTCCTGCAACACCTTCTTCGCATCGCCAAAAAGCATAGAAGTCTTAGGCCGGTAGAATAGTTCATTCTCGATGCCTGCATAACCGGGCTTCATGGAGCGCTTATTCACAATCACATGGTCTGCCTTCTCCACTTCCAATATTGGCATGCCGTAAATAGGAGATGATGGATCGTCTTTCGCGGCAGGATTCACTACGTCATTGGCACCCAAAATTAAGACCACATTCGTCTTGCTCATTTGGTCATTGGCATCTTCCATTTCCAAAAGCTTTTCGTAAGGCACGTCCGCTTCGGCTAGCAATACGTTCATATGCCCGGGCATTCTGCCAGCCACTGGGTGAATGCCATAAGCCACTTCCACGCCTTTTTCCTCCAGCACTTTCTCCAACTCATGGCAGGCATGCTGCGCCTGCGCTACCGCCAATCCATAGCCCGGAATGATGAGGACTCTGTTGGCATAAGCCAATAAAGTTGCGGTGTCGTTCAGCGAGATTTCCTTGTAGTTGCCTCCGCCCTCTCTTGCCGGCCCTGCTACTCCAGGTTTGGCACCGCCAAACGAACCAATCAACACATTCTTAAGCGAACGGTTCATGGCATTGCACATCAGGATAGTCAGGATAGTACCCGCAGAACCCACCAAAATACCACCGGTCAGCATCACAGGATTATCATACAAGAATCCGCCGAAAGCCGCTGCCACACCGGTAAAGGAGTTGAGCAGGGAGATAACCACCGGCATATCCGCGCCACCAATCGGCATCACGAAAAGCACACCGTAAGTGGCCGCTAAAATAAGAATGGTGTAGAAGATTGCAGGTGCAACGGTGAAGCCGCCAATGAGTGCAATAGACAAACCAATGATTCCTGCAAACAAAGCGAAATTGATGATTTGCGCACCCGGTATAGCCTTGTCTTTAATCTTGCCCGCCAACTTGCCCCAAGCAATCATGGAGCCCGCAAAAGACACAGTTCCTATCACAGAACCGAGTACGATAATCAATAAATGCCCCGGATGAATAGCTTCGCCGGAGGCTGTGATTTTATTGTATTCTACAATGGAAATCAGCATCGCGCAAGCACCACCGGTACCATTAAAAAGACTTACCATTTCGGGCATGGCCGTCATCTGCACTTTCTTCGCAACCATGGTGCCAATCACCCCACCAATGAGCAATCCGCCGAATATCCAGGCATAGTTGCCGAGGTGCGACATATCCCGAGTGCGATAAAGAAAAATTGTCCCGACGATGGCAATAAACATACCTGCCGCAGCCACGAGATTGCCTTTCCGCGCGGATTCTGGCCGGCTAAGCATCTTCAAGCCAAGGATAAATGTGACAGAGCCAATGAGATAACAAAACAGCAAAATGGATTGTTCCGCTAATACTTTTTGGAAAAGTTCGTTCATGTTTTACTTAAAATTTTGAAACGCAGGTTTTCTTGATTGTCGAGATAGTTTCAGCGCTGCGTAACGCCTTGCTATCGCGGAAATCGGGGATTATTTTTTAGGTTTTTTCTTGCCAAACATTTCCAACATGCGGTCGGTAACTACAAAGCCACCCACCACATTCAATGTGCCTAATATCACTGCCAGGAAGCCGAGTATTAACGCCAAATAATCGCTAGGCTCTGCGCTGCCCATCACTATGATAGCACCGATAATGACAACGCCGTGAATGGCATTGGCACCACTCATTAGCGGCGTGTGGAGCACACTCGGTACGCGGGAAATCACTTCTATCCCCAAGAAAATGGAGAGAATCACAATAGTAATTAGGCGATAATTGGTAATGAAAAAAGCTGCGAATTCTTGTAACATAATGTTTATTGTTTTCCGCAAGAAGGCTTGTCAGCTTACTTCTTGTTGATTTTTTATTTTTCTGAAAAGTCGATTAATTGAGTAATGCTGCCACTCGTTCGTTGACAATATTTCCGCCGTGGGCAATGGCCGTTCCTTTCACGATATCGTCTTCAAAATTGAGCAGAATATTGCCGTCTTTATCGAGAATGAGTTTGAGGAAATTGAGTACATTCTTCGCGTAAACCTTGCTGGCATCGGCTGGCGCAGTTGCAGAAAGATTGCTATTTCCAATGATGGTCACACCATTTATCATCACGGTTTCGTTGTCTCTCGTGCCTTCTACATTACCTCCAGTCGAGGATGCGAGATCCACAATCACCGAACCCGGACGCATACTGGCCACCATTTCTTTGGTAATAATAACGGGAGCTTTTCTACCCGGAATTTGCGCTGTTGTAATAATGATGTCGCTCTTCTTCACACTCTCTGCAAGTCGTGCTTTTTGTCGAGCCTGAAATTCTTCAGTTTGCTCTACTGCATAACCGCCGGCTTTGCTGGCATCGGCTGCACCTTCTACTTCAATAAATTTTGCGCCCAAGCTCATCACTTCTTCCTTCACTGCTGGCCGAGTATCTGACACTTCAATTACCGCTCCCAAACGTTTAGCCGTAGCAATAGCCTGAAGCCCTGCAACACCGGCACCGAGGATAACAACTTTAGCCGGCGGAATAGAACCCGCCGCAGTCATAAACATCGGAAAGTAGCGACAGTATTGGCTCGCAGCGAGAAGGACTGCTTTGTATCCAGCAATATTAGCTTGAGAAGAAAGCACGTCCATGCTTTGAGCGCGGGTAGTTCTTGGAATGGTGTCCATCGAGAAAACAGTCAGCCCTTTTGATGCCCAATCTTTCATTTGCGGCCCATTAAAAAGTGGTTGGAATAC
>JBDTKK010000175.1:0-2974 GCA_039935335.1 Chitinophagaceae bacterium | reverse complement strand
TGGGTCAATACGTTGGCATGAAGCCAGGAGCTTTGACTATTATTGCAGTTGGCCTCAATGATGCCGGAGCTGTGGTAAGAAACACTTCAAACGGAGTCTATGAGCATGCAATGCCTTGCCCTAATAGCTGTGGTCTTCAGTCCGATGCCTTTCTACACTAAATCTTAATGCCACAATTCTATCCTTACATCACCATACTTCTCATTTCCTTTTTGGCGGGAATAACGAATCTAGGAATTTTAAGCAAGGCAGATCGTCTGATCTGCCTTTTGCTTTTTCTCACTATCCTCCAAGAGTCGATAGCTTATTACATGAGGATAAAATACCACAATAACTTTGTTACTTTTCACATATACACACCAATAGAGGTATCTATAATCATACTTTATTTCTGTCAGTCCATAAACTTTAGACGGAAAAAGCTAATTGCAATAGTTCTTATTTCAGTTTCAGTTTTCTTCAGCATCATCAATACTATATTCTTTCAGCACTACAATACTTTCAATTCCTACTTTTTGCTTTACGAGGGTTGCGTAGTTATTTTGCTTTCGCTTTTGTCATTCTTTCGGCTTTTACTCCGCGACGATATCGTACCAAGTAAGATGGCGCAGTTTTGGTTGAGCATGTGCTTCCTTATCTATTGGAGTCTGGCTTTTGTTGATCTAGGGCTTTTTAGTGTGCAAATTTCGAGAACTCAAACCTTGGCACGAATATTTACTTGGGTGTTATATTCCTCAAACTTGCTATTCTATGCAGGAGTAGGTGCTGTCTTTTTCTTCTATAAAAAACTAACTCCCTCCGGTGAATGACAAATACATACTAGTAGTTTTTATTGCTGGCACCTTTATACTTCTCGTATTCGCCGTCATGATGGTGGTCTTTCTTGTCATTCACAAGCAACGGCAAAACCATTCGAAGTTGGAGCGGCAGCAACTAGAATTCTCCTACAACTCTGCCTTACTCAATTCAAAAATTGAAGTGCAGGAACAAGCTTTAAGCTTTGTTTCCCAAGAGATCCACGACAATATTGGGCAGGTTCTATCTTTCAGTTGCATGCAATTGGCCAATCTGAAAAGCGCGGTGATTGATGAAGATAATCGTGAAATCCTAAATGAAAATCTTGACCGCATCCGCCATTCTATCAAAGAGCTGAGACTATTAAGCCACAGTCTAAACTCTGCCCTCGTAGAAAAGCGTGACCTTGAAGAAGCTATTGAGTCAGAGTTGAGTCGGGTAAGAGCTTTTAGTACCATCTACTGCGATCTTATTATCAATGGCGAGGGCGAACTATCGCCCGAACATCGCCTGCTTTGCTTTCGAATCTTTCAGGAAGCACTCCAAAATGTGGTGAAACATTCCGAGGCAAAGAACGTAACTATTATCATAAGCTATCTGCCCGAACTGCTCGAACTGTGCATTCAGGATGATGGCAAAGGAATGGACACAAACTTGCTTGGAGAATCTGCAACTATGGGGATGATTAATATGCAGCAACGAGCAAGTCTTTTAAATGGAAATCTGCACCTGTCTTCGAGTCCTCAAAACGGAACTTCTATTGTGCTGACAATTCCACAAAACAAAAGCTAAAATGGTATCCGTACAACCTTTGATTCGCATTGCGCTTGCTGATGATCACACGATGTTCCGAAAGGGAATTGTGCAACTTTTACTCGATGCCAAAAAGTTTGATGTAGTGGCTGAAGCTGGCAATGGTCAAGACCTTTTTGAGTATGTTATGGAGCTGGATGTACCGCCGGATATCTGCCTACTCGACATCAATATGCCCATTTTGGACGGCTATAAAACCATTGCGAAAATCCGCTACGAACTCCCCAGGATGAAGTTCCTCATCCTCTCAATGTACGACCACGAATTTGCCATTATCAAAATGCTGAGAAGCGGTGCCAATGGCTACTTACTTAAAGAAGATGACCCTGAAGAATTGATTCGCGCACTCGAGTACATCTACAACCACGACTTCTATCATTCGCAGCTCACCACCGCCCATTTAAGAGCGCTCCGAAGCGGCGCAAAAGAGTATCTTCCCGTCACGCTCAACGAAAACGAACAAACCTTCCTAGAGCTTTGCTGCACGGAAATGGTGTACAAAGAAATAGCCGCACAAATGGGTCTTTCGGTACGGACGATTGAAGGTTATCGCGATGAACTTTTCAACAAACTAAAAGTGAACAACCGTATTGGCTTGGTGATTTACGCACTCAAACAAGGACTCGTAAATCTTTAAGAAATCAAGATCGAACTTTGACCAAATACACCTGAATAGTTAGGGTAATTTCGCCATCGTGATTGAGCAATCTTCCATAAATGAAGTTCTGGCCAGAGCGGATATCGTTGAGATAATCGGACAGGCGGTACGCCTTAAGAAGCGCGGTTCCAACTATGTGGCCAATTGCCCTTTTCACAATGAAAAAACACCTTCATTTTCCGTTTCTGCTTCCAAAGGACTATACAAATGTTTTGGCTGCGGCCGTGGTGGCAATGTGCTCAGTTTTGTACAAGAATACGAGAAGCTCAGCTTCGTAGAATCCATCCATTGGCTCGCCGATTTTTATAAAATAGAAATTGAAGAAACCGAGCGGAGTCCAGAGCAAATCCAAAGTCTTCAGGTAGAAGAAAGCTTACGCATCCTGAATGAGGATGCTACGCAATTTTTCCATGAAACCCTTACCCAGAGCGAAGACGGACAAGCAATAGGGCTATCTTATTTCAAACAAAGAGGGCTACGAAAAGAGACGATTGAAAACTTCAGATTAGGCTACGACCCGGAGCAGGGAAACGCCTTTTACAATGCTGCAAAAACCAAAGGATATCAGCCGGAATTACTAATAAAATCAGGTCTTGTAAAAGAACGTGACGGCAATTATTTCGACAACTATAGAGGCCGAGTCATCTTTCCTATTCAAAGCAATACAGGCCGTGTTTTAGGCTTCGGTGCCCGAATCCTAAAAAGCAA
>JBDTKK010000174.1:0-2864 GCA_039935335.1 Chitinophagaceae bacterium | reverse complement strand
CATCGGTCTTTGCGACCCCTCATTCGTCTGCATCATAAAGTGCAAAAGTACCCGCAAGCGCACAAAAATTCTTTGTAGAATCTAAGCCGACAATTACCTTGGAAATCCATTCAGCCCAATACCTCATTTCTTCTGTCACTGTTGCCGGCTGTCCGCCTGCGGATAAGCCAGAATATGCCTTCATTGGTCGGAGTAATGTGGGGAAATCTTCGCTGCTCAATATGCTTACTGGGCAGAAGAGTTTGGCCAAGGTGAGCGGCACGCCAGGCAAGACCACGACCATCAATCATTTTGGCATTAAAAGCAGAAATGAAGACCTGAAATCAAGCCAATGGTATCTGGTGGATTTGCCGGGTTATGGCTATGCGAAACGTGCTAAAAGTCAGCGAGAATCTTGGGAGAAAATGATTTCCGAATATCTGCGCGAGCGCAAAAATTTGATTACCATTTTTGTGCTGATAGATAGCCGACATGAGCCACAGGCAGCGGATCTGGCCTTTATTGATAAACTTGGAAAATGGGAAGTGCCGTTCAATTTAGTCTTCACCAAAACGGATAAAAGCACGCAGCGAGCTACTTCGGCCAATATCCGCGCCTTCATCAACAAGATGAAAGAAGATTGGGAATTTATACCTCGAACCTTCCAGACCAGCATAGTGAAAGGCACGGGAAGAAGGGAGATTCTGGCTTTCATTGAAAGCATGAATGTGGAGGCTACTGCGGCTCCTGAAGAAGACGCAGAATGACCTAGAAATGGCCATTTTTAATGGAATGGTTTTTATACTTGCCTTTCCAACAGAAACTAAACTCAATAATTATGGGAAGTATAGAAACACAAGAGCAGCAACACGGCCAAAAAGTTCGGATTCATTATTGCGATTGGGGCAGTGGAAAGCCCGTTGTTTTGATTCATGGTTGGCCTTCAACAAGCCAAATGTGGGAATATCAATTAGCGGCAATTGCAGATGCGGGTTTTCGGGCTATAGCTTATGACAGGCGCGGTTTTGGCCGTTCTTCGGTACCTTATGATGCGTATAGTTACGACGCGATGGCATCCGACTTAAAGGAACTCATCACACAATTGGATTTGCGCGAAGTAACTCTTGTAGGCTTCTCGATGGGCGGAGGAGAAGTAGCTCGTTATTTGAGTAAATATGGCTCAGAAAGAGTAGAAAAGGTGGTCTTAGTTTCGTCAGTTACACCTTTCCTTGAAAAGACGGCAGACAACCATGACGGCATACCCAGAGCGGTTTTTGAAGGAATAATTGATGGTTTGAAAAATGATAGAGCTGGATACTTGGAGGCTTTTGGCAAGAACTTTTTTGGCGTTGGTTTTTTGAGTCAGCCGGTGAGTGATGCTTTCCTTCATAATTTCTGGGCATTGAGTATGAGTTCTTCTGCGCACGCTACTATCGAAACAGCAAAGGCATTTTCCTTTACCGACTTCCGCGAAGACCTAAAAGCGGTGACAGTTCCGACTTTAATCATTCATGGCGATGGCGATAAGACTGTGCCCATTGAGGCTTCCAGTGAGCGCACGGCAAAACTGATTCCACAGGCACAGTACCTCATTTATGGCGGTGCGCCACATGGGCTTTGGTACACACACAAGGAGCAGTTCAATGCGGATTTGATAGCCTTTATTAAGGATGGTATCGTGCAAGAACCTTTTGTAGATTTTACACAGCCTTTGGGTAATTTCCCGGGGCTGTCTTACTGATAATTTTCAAGTTTCTTTTTGAAGGAAATAACGGTATTTGCGGTACTGACTTACTAGATTCCTGCGCCAATCTTCTCTTCCATTTTCAAACCTTGGATTCAGGTTTGCTATAGCTTTGGCTGTTATGATTGAGTACCGAACTGTGCGACAATTGCAGCTTCTTTTCCTCGTCTTTTTCGCTATAGTTGTCTTTCAAAGTTGTGCTACAACCCGCGTTCATCATGGTTGCGGCTGTGGGATGGAAGAGCATGTGGGAAGATGAAATATAGTGTATCATGTACGATAGGGCATAAAAGACAGGAATAGGACCTAGCGGCTTTTATGAAGCGATGTCACACAGAAATACCTAGCAAAATTCAGGAATCACCTACTTTTTCTTTGGCCCACGCGTCTTGGGTTTGCCGTACTTCTTCATCATCGTAGTACTGTACCGCTCTTTTTTTGCAGGGACTTTTGAATTCTTGGCAGATTTTTCATGGAAGGATGCACCACGGCTTTCTGCTACGGGCTGACGAGATTCTATATTGTTCAACTTCGGCTTCGGCATTTCGTCCGCTGTTAAAATCTCCGATATTTCAAGATCTTCCGGGAGCGGAACTGTGGGGATCTTATACTTCATCAAACTTTCCATTTTTTCCTTCATTTCCAGCTCTCGTTCTGTGACGAAGGATATTGCAATACCGCGGTTGTCCGCTCTTCCGGTGCGGCCTATGCGGTGAATATAGTGTTCCGGGATTTCAGGAAGATCAAAATTGATGACGTGGGTAACTTCTGACACATCAATGCCCCGGGCAATAATATCCGTTGCGATGATGAAACGGTAACTACCTTCTTTAAATTTATTGATGGTATTAAAGCGATGATTTTGCTCCTTATTAGAATGTATCACGCCAACCTGATCTATAAAGTCTTCTGCTACCTGACTATAGAGTTGATCTGCAAGGCTTTTCGTGGCCACAAATACCAGTACTTTACTCATGCTGTCCTCATTTTTCAGCAGTAATTTCAGCAGGTTAACCTTAGTATTGAAGTTTGGCACATTGTAAGCTGTTTGCTCAATGTTTTCCAGTGGCGTTCCCGTTGGTGCCGCTTCTATCCGTACCGGGTCATTAAAAAAGCTATCCAGAATGGCTTCTACATCTTC
>JBDTKK010000173.1:0-7803 GCA_039935335.1 Chitinophagaceae bacterium | reverse complement strand
ACACAATAATACTTTCGTGGTCGTCCAATAAATCCGCGAAAAGGGTTTGGCTATCGTTCTTCTCGGGAGAATCCTCGGAGAGATGTGTAAGTTCAAGATACTTACTTAGTTGAGCAGGTACATAATGACCTAAGGCACGTATCCTTTCGGCTACGGTATCCACAATTTCCTGCTGTTGGCCGTAAAGTGTCTCCAGATATACGTGTACCGAATGGAAATCCGGCCCTTCAATATTCCAATGTGCATTGAGCGTTTTAGAATACAGCAGAAATTCATCTGCCAATATTTTTGACAACTGTACAGCAATTGCCTGTCTGTTTGTTTCGGAAATTCCGATGTTTGGATTTTTCATTTTTTATGTGTTTTAATTTAGTAATTTTAAATATCAATGCCAACCAATGGAGCATCCATTATTCGGAGTCCGGCTGGTCTTAATGCGGTAAAATAACTTCTCTTTATTCCCAGATTGTATATTCTTATCTTGTTATCCATTAGCTCAATTTGGTCAGTGCTTTCGTTTTATGCACCGCAATATGGTCGGTCTTGTCGCTTTTTATCGCATATTGAGGATCTGCTTTACTGGCGTGATGTGTATAACCTTTATAATCAAAATCGGCGGTATGGATTTTAATAACTTTCCCTGATACATGTCCGGCTTCTGAATTCCATGTTACATGATCTCCAATTTTAAAAGAATCTTCCATTTTAATTGATTTTATTTCTACCGTGAAATCTATTTTGTATTTTTAGCAAGTGCTTTTCTTCTTTAATTAGCTACTTCGATTTTTGAAAACCATTTTACTTTTGTTGCTAATCGTTCTTTTCATTCGGGGCTTCCATTTCAGCTACCATAATGCTAGAAATCCGGGTTAAGGAGCATTTTAATTCAAGTCATCGACACAAACATAATGCCACCGATTTAGGGTTCACAGGATTTGGTATTTGCCTACAATGCGCATTATATCCACATTATTAAAACCCTTATTGTGAGAATCCTATTCATTGCACCCTACTATTTATTCAATGCTTCAAAGCCTGAAACCACGTCAAAAAGCTCTTCATCAATAGAGCTTTGCCGCAAACGATGATATTTTTTACCGAGGTCTTCCAGCAAATCGCTAATGTTTTTTTCCGCGCGTTGCATGGCATCCAATCGACTGGCATTTTCGCTGGCTAATGATTCAACACAGGCCTTAAAAAGTGAAGTGAAAAGGTAGCCGTTAATCAATGCCGCTAGCGTAGGTTTTGCGTCTCCAGCTATCTGCGGAATCAATTTTGTAGGCCATTCTATTTCCTGTAAGGTGTTCTTCCATTTTTCGTCCAAGGGTAGAAAACGTTGCATTACAGGTATGTATCCTGACGCGGCTTTGGGTTGGTTATGAAAAATGTAGAATGCTGTTATCGCCTCTTTTTCCTGCCGTTCCTGGCTTTGGTTCAACAATTCCGTGATTAATGGTGTAACGGCATCAATGTCGTTTGGCACCGGATAGGATTTTGAGATGGTCAATCCTTCGTCGGACAAAAGCAATTGAACCCTTTCTCCCACTACCCAAATATCTTTTTTGCCGGGCAAAGACTGGAGTGATTCCACTACAAAGGCAGTCAAAGAGTCATTGAATTGCCCAACAAGACCTTGATCAGATCCAAAAACAATCGCACAAGTAATAGCTTCTCCAGTTTTTTTTGGTGCTGCTTTTTCGCTAATCGCGGTAATTTTCTCTGCTTTGAAATAAGCAATAATGCCCAATGCAATGGTATGATAATAGTCTCCCAGCGAACTTACTGCCGTTTCATATTGGGTAATGTTTGATGCCGCCATCGCCTTCATGGCGCTGACAACAGACTTCAAATCTTTTGCCCCATCAGTTTTAGTCCGTAAATCTTCTAAAGTGTCCATTATTTTCTATCTTAATCGGGTTTGGGCGTGTCTTGGTTTGGTTTGGGTGTCTCTTAATCTGGTTTGGGAGACTCTTGGTCTGGTTTGGGTGTCTCTTAATCTGGTTTGGGAGTCTCTTGGTCTGGTTTGGGAGTCTCTTGATCTGGTTTGGGCACGTGTTGATTAGGTTTGGACTTGTCTTGATTAGGTTTGGGAGCGTCTTGGTTCGGTTTAGATGTCTCTTGGTCTGGTTTGGGTATCTCTTGATTCGGTTTGGATGTCTCTTGGTTCGGTTTTGGTATCTCTTGATTCGGTTTTGGTGTCTCTTGATTCGGTTTCGGTGCCTCTTGGTCGGGTTTGGGCGTGTCTTGGTTTTGGTCGGGCTTTGGTTTATCCTGAAATGGGGCGAGTATCGTTCCGGCGATCTTTAAAATTGCTTTGCTATCGTCATCGCTTAGTTTATTGTTGGACGACAAACGTTTGATTAAATCATCCGGAAAATCTTGGCTGTTTTGGGTCAATGCATCTTCTGCATCTTTTATCTTTTCAATAGGAATAGTATCAAACAAACCATTTTTCAAGGCCAGCAACTCCACTATCTGTTCAGAAACAGGCATTTGCTGTAATTCAGGTTGTTTCAGACATTCCCGAATTCTTTTACCATGCTCAATCGTCTTCTTGGTGCTTTCATCCAACCTTGTACCAAAGCGGGCAAAGGTTTCTAATTCTTCAAATTGCGCATATTCCAATTTTAAATTGGCGACGGAACGATAGGCAGGCAATTGTGCTTTGTCGCCCACACGGGAAACTGATTTACCCACATCAACTGCCGGCAAATTACCCAACTCAAAAAGTTTGGGCGACAAATAAATCTGCCCGTCGGTGATGGAAATAAGATTGGTAGGGATGTATGCCGAAATATTCTGTGCTTCCGTTTCAATAATAGGTAAAGCGGTTAAGGAGCCGCCTTTCAGGTCATCTATCAAATGCGTTGAACGTTCCAATAAACGGGAATGGATGTAAAAAATATCACCCGGGAAGGCTTCTCGTCCCGGTGGTCTTCGTAATAACAAAGATATTTCGCGATAGGCGCGTGCGTGGTGTGTGAGGTCGTCATAGACAATCAGAACATCACGTCCATTTTCCATAAAATATTCTGCAATGCTCGTGGCGGCATACGGTGCTATGAATTCCAGACCTGGTGCATTATTGCCTTCTGCCACCACCACAACGGTATAATCCATGGCACCTTTCTCCCGAAGATTGGCAATTACTTTTGCTACTGCGGCGGCACGCTGGCCGATGGCGCAATACACGCAGAGCACATTTTTGCCTTGCTGGTTAAGAATGGTGTCAATGGCAATAGCCGATTTCCCAGTTTGTCGGTCACCCACAATTAATTCTCGCTGACCACGACCAATGGGAATCAAGCCATCAATTACTTTAATACCTGTTTGTAAGGGAACGTTTACCGGACTTCTGTCCATAATAGCATGAGCGGGGCGCTCGATGGGCAAACGTTCTTTGTGGGCAATTGGGCCATTATCGTCAATCGGTTCGCCCAGTGGATTGACAACCCTTCCAATTAAGGCGTCGCCAACAGGAACGTCCATTACCCGCCCCGTGCGTTCCACCACATCGCCGGCTTTTAGGAGTGAATCTTTGGCCAATAAAATAACGCCAATTTCATCAGCATCAATATTATAGGCGATGCCAAAAATACCGTTGGGAAACTGAAGGAGTTCTTCAAAACCAGCGCCGGGCAGGCCGGAAACTTTGGCGATACCCGTGGACACGCTTGTCACCAAGCCAATTTCGCGGGGCTTCATCTCAAAATGAAAATCGGCAATGCCCTTATCCAATTTGCTGGAAAAGTTTTCGACGATAGTATCTGTTTTAATTTCCGACATATTATTTTGCTTCGGGTGCTGGTTCCGGTTTCGCATCGGTCGCCACTGTTGCTGAAATAGTTTTCTCCAATGAATTAAGGTATTCCGAGAAACTCCAGGCCAGTTTATAACCGTTGGTGGATAGCTCAATCCCGCTTATAATATCAGGTGCCGTTTTAAATTGCAAGCTTGTTTTCTCACCGAGCACTTCGTTGACGGCTTCATTTATTTCGCCTTGTTCTTTTGCAGGAAGGTCAAAAGCACTTCGTACAAGGATGGCGTTTTGGTTCACTTTGAACGCGTCGATGAATTGTTTCTTTCCATCACCCTTTAGTTCTTTTAAGCGTTTAATGAAAGTGCCTGCTGATTGCTCTTCCAAGCTAATTGAGGCCATATCATTTAGTGCTTTCCGGGTAATCGCGAAGACTTGTTGTTGTGTTTTTTCGGCTATTGCCTTGCTGTCGTTTTGCTGTTTTTCCTTGGCTGCTTTTTCCATATTGCTGCGCAATGTGTTCGCGTCCCCTTTTGCAGCATCTAATAATTTTTCCTTTTCTGCATTAGCATCGGCAACGGCTTTGTCCATCAGTGCCTTTTTCTGCTGGTCAAAATCTTCGTTTTTCTTTTTGAAGTCATCCTGTTCTTTTTGGGCATCAGCCTTTTTATTATCAGCGTCCTTCAGTTGATCGGTGATTTTCTTCTCCCGTGTATTTATCGCATCCAGTATGGGCTTGTACAAAAACTTCTTTAGCAACCACACTAGGATGAGGAAGTTAATGACCTGCGCTATTACCGTGAACCAGTTGATCTTCATGTGATTATTTTGCGATGACGTGCGTCCAGAAAGGGTTGGCAAAAATGAGTATCATCGACACTACAAAACAGTAGATAGCTGTGGATTCTATCATGGCCAAGCCCACAAATAAAGTTCTGGTGATTGTGGGCGCGGCATCCGGTTGCTGGGCTATTGAGCTTAGCGCAGAAGCAACTGATTTCCCTTCACCTAATGCGGGCATCATACAACCGATTCCGGTGGTAAGTCCAGCAGTCACGATAGAAGCGACAGCAATTAGTGTTGTACTATCCATTTTAAAGATTTTTATTTCGTTATTAATGATTTTACTTTATCTGTTTTTGCATCATGCACGGCAGCGGTTATATAAACTGTCGCCAATATGCTAAAGATATATGCCTGAACCATTCCGGTAAGTAATCCAAGCGCACTCATAATTGCTGGAAAAATAAAGGGAGAAATGGTTAAGAGTATAGCTACTATCATGCCACCGCTCATGATATTTCCAAACAACCTTACTGCTAAAGCTAGTGTGCGGGAAGCTTCGCTTATAAGGTTAAAAGGCAGCATGATAAAGGTGGGTTTCAGGTAGGATTTCAGGTAGCCTCCAAGACCACTCTTCTCAACTCCATAAAACGGAACGGCGATAAATACAGAAAGAGCCATGGCCGTTGTGGTAGAAAGTGAAGCTGTTGGCGGCGTGTACCAAGGGAAAATGATACAAAGGTTGGCCGAACCAATAAATAAAAACAAGGTGCCAATAAAGCCAATGTATTGTTCCGGGTTTTTTAAACCCACGTCTTTGATTTGCCCATTAATTCCGGTGACAATAATTTCAAGTACACATTGCCAGCGTGAAATAGTAATATCTGTTTTTAATTTCCTGGTTACCAACCAAGAAGCAATTACTAATACCAGCATCAAAGCCCAAGTAGTAACGATAGTGAGATTGAGGGTAAAAAAACCATGTTGCCAGAAAATAGTTTGGTCGGGGCTAAGCTTCATTATAAACCTCCTTTTCTAAAAATATTTTCTTAGCGTCAATGGATTTGGTAAAACGAACCACAAGGAATCGGGCTATTGTAAAGCCAATAAGGCAGGCAACTAATCTTCTCCAATCTCCAGCTCCAATAAGATAAAAGCCGACCAATACAATACCGTTGCGCAATATAAAGCTGCCGAAAATCCACAGCGCAGGTATCTTGGCTCTTACTGTTTTCTTTACGGTAAACCATAGACCGCCGAAGAACAGTATTCCGAGCAATATTCCTCCCAATGCTGCCAATATTAACTGTGGCATTTCATCCATTATTGTCATCATTATTATGCATTTCTTTATCTTCTTCTGCTATCCAATACCAAGCGATGATGCTACCCGTAATAATTCCGGCGAATAAAAAGGTCAGTGTCCAAGAAAATGATTGTGGCTGTTTTTTATCCAGCCAAATACCTAACGCCGCCCCTAGCAACGATGGAACAGCAACTGACCAACCAACCATTCCCATCATCCCCAGTCCGAACCATACACCATTATTTTCCTTTAATGCTTTCAGTTTACGCTTTTCCTTTTTAGCCACTTCGTCGCTAAAAAAATTGCCTTCTTTATTATCCGCAGTAGGTTCCATTTTAGTTGCTGCGTAGTTTATCAAAGCTGTAAATAAATCCTCTTTCCAGTTTTGCGATGACTGTATTTACTTCCTTTACGTTTTCATTTTGTGTGTTGAAATCCTTTTTCACCAAGTCGCCAAGTTTGCCAAGATCCGCACCACCAACTGCATTGCGCACCGAAACCAATACCTGCTTTCCGGCTTTTACCATAATGCCATTGTCAACCGCCACATATTGCACCCCGTCATTTTTAGTTTTGTAAGTAAAAATGCCGGGCACTAATGCTGCGACACAATCGAGTCTTTGTGGCAATAAACCGTAGGAACCAGCACTTGTTTCCATCACAATATCCGTTACATCTTCTATGTCGGCGAATACCTTGAAGGGTAGCAATATTTTAAGGTTCATTAATGTATTTTCCATTGTTTTGTCTTTACGCAGCGACTACTTTTTCTTTTGCAGGGATCGCAACCTTCTTAGTATCAGGCTGTTTATCTTTTGAAGTATCGTTGCTTGCAGGTTTTTTTGCCTCATCTATAGCACCAATCATATAAAAAGCACTTTCAGGATAATCCTTAAACTCATCCGCTAAAATGCGCTCGCAGCCATCCAGCGCATCTTTCAGACTCACCTGCTTTCCCTTTATACCACTAAATTGTTCGGTGGCAAAGAAGGGCTGAGTAAGAAAGCGTTCAATTTTCCGGGCACGGTTTACTACATTTCTATCCTCTACAGATAGCTGCTCCATGCCGAGCATCGAAATAATGTCTTTTAATTCTTCATATTGTGCTAATGTTGCCCGTATTTTCTGCGCGAGGTCATAATGCTTTTGCCCAATAATACCCGGCGTAGCCATTTTGGAATTAGATTGCAAGAGGTCGATTGAAGGATATAAACCCTCGCTGGCTTTCTTTCTCGACAAGGCTATGGATGCTGAAAGGTGCGAAAATGTGTGTACAGCGGCGGGGTCTGTCAGGTCATCGGCAGGCACGTAAACCGCTTGAATAGACGTAATTGCACCAGTATCAGTATAGGCAATCCGCTCTTCCAGCTCTGATAATTCTGTGCCCATGGTGGGTTGATAACCAAGGCGCGAAGGCATCTGTCCCATTAGCCCAGACACTTCCATGCCAGCTTGTATAAAACGAAAAATATTGTCTATTAGCAGTAGAACATCTCTATGTTCATCATCCCGGAAATATTCGGCCATCGTAAGCGCAGCATGGCCGACTCGAAAACGTGCTCCTGGTGGTTCGTTCATTTGACCAAAAAGCATGACCATATCTTTCAGCAGATCTGCATCTTTCATAGCATTGTACAATTCATTGCCCTCTCGACAGCGTTCGCCAATACCACAAAACATGCTTACACCTTTATTATGCCCAACCATATTGTGGATCATCTCGGTAAGCAATACTGTTTTTCCCACACCGGCACCCCCAAATAACCCTGCTTTGCCGCCCCGCTCCAAGGGTATTAATACATCGATGGCTTTTATACCGGTTTCAAAGATTTCAGATTTGACGGCTCTTTTAGCCAATGGAGGCGGTGATTGATGGATGTTGCGACGTTCACCTTTTGGTAGTTGGTCAAGATGATCAATGGTATTTCCAAAAACGTCAAACATTCGGCCGATGATA
>JBDTKK010000172.1:0-2892 GCA_039935335.1 Chitinophagaceae bacterium | reverse complement strand
TTTGTCAACGCTATTTTTCAACAATTGGAAGAGGGGAAAACAGAACTCACATTTGGGTTAAGTGAAGCCATGGTAAATGCAACGCCGGAAATGATTCAAGCGACATTTGACAGGATGAATCCTTGATTTTCTATGGATTTGAGGGTTTCATTGAAGCAGCCCAAAATTTTAATTCTTCAAGAAGTTCAGCATTAAGCTCTTGTTCCAATTCTTCATTTGTCTTTTCATCCTGCCATCGAGTAGAGCCAGAATCTCTCAAATCTTCTAAAGTATCAAAAAGTCCAAACGCTTTCGCAAAACCGATACTGTCATAGCAAAAATGCTTAGATTCTTCACGAAAGGGAAAAGCATCAAGCGCCTTCCGTATAATATCTTGTACTCCTTCAAAGATTTTTTGATTGCCCTTGAAAATTTCCCCGGCTATCGTGATAGCCGCTTCTATAGCCGCCTGACGGATTTCAGGAAGCTCTATTGACATTTCCTTCAATGTATCGTTGAAATATTGCCTTATAACATACTCATTTTCATCTTCGGAAAGGCCAGCTAAAATCCGTAATGACGGTGTATCCAACCCTTGTTCCAAAGCCTGGAAAGCTATAGCCGGCATTGAATGCAAATCGATTTCGCCGATGGCAAATTTTGAAATGTTTTGTCTAAATGTCATTCAAACTAACTTTTTTAGTGACTGGGAGTAAAGTCATTAAAACATCCTCCCCAACTTCAACCCAATCAAGCCATAATTCCCTTTTGTCCGCTCACCACCCATAAGAATAGGCCCAAAATCGCCAAACCAACTCATCGTAAAATACTTCCTTGCGCGATAAGTCATTGCCAAATGAAGCTGCGGTGCGACGAATCCAGCGTGTTCGACAGTATCGTACACATCACCATGGTCCCTGCCCGGGCGATAGGAATCTATTCTTCTGATTGCGCCCAGTTGACACAATACGCCCAACTCTAAATTGAAACGTCTTTTTGTCCCGAAGGGATAATAATTGAATGTCGGCGCAATAGCTTTGATAGCAATATTTGCTCTTACTCCTTCGGCATAATACTCCTTGTTCTCGTTCGTGCCTGCCCAAATCATCCAATTAACTTGGCATCCCGCAGACATGTTCTGCCTTTTTCCAAGTATCGTTGAATATTCCAAACCCAGTGCAATTCCACCATATTTAGTACACTTTACATAGGCAGGTATGGTTGCTGTGATGGCATTCGGATGTTCCGTTTTGACCTTTACGGAAGTCGAAACATCATTATCTTGAGCTTGGGAAATAATGCTTGAAAAAATAAACCCCAAAATCAATTGGAGCGTAAAAAATAGCGTATGCTTCATCTGGAATACAATTTTAAAAAAAATTAGTGGTTGAAATTTTAAACGTGCCTTAAAGCTAATTACATTTATACAAAACCCGTAGAAATAAATATTCTGTTCCACACGTCAATCCGCTAAAACGACCGACCAATCTTCAAACCTTCATCCGCGTAGTAACCTACTCCTGTTTTTGCGGCCACGATAATAGGGCCAAAATCTCCGTATAAATTTAGCAGAAAATGACGATGCCCATGAATGCTAAACCCTAAATGAATTTGCGGTATCATTACAAGTGCGTGCCTTAATGTATCAAGATATTGGCCAGGAACACCACTGCTAAGGTAATCGCCCCGCCGACTCACCCTGCCCAAGATGGATTGAACGCCAAGCTCAACGTTTCGCTGTTCAAATTTCGAAAGTGGATAGAAACTTAGCCCCGGCGTCAGTGTCAAAGCTGAAATGTTGGCGCGATAACTATTTGCCTGCTTTACTACAGTTTCTTGAGCCGATGCCGAAAGGAGATAGCTCGCGGAAAGCATTGCTTGAAAATTTCGCCGTTTTCCTATTATTCTAAAATAATCAAACCCAACTGTATAACCATAGTAACCCGAGCAATTCACATAAGTCGGGAAATTGAACGTAATTCCATTTAAATAATCATGCTGTTGCTTCTTAAATGGCGTTGGTACTGCGTTTTGGCCAATAACCAAGTAGGGGATAAACGCAAAAACTATATAAATAAGAACCCCTAAATTCCGACTTTTCATTGGAATGGATATTTGAATTAAGCGGAAAAATCCTAAAGAACTTATCTTCCCAACGCTAAAGTATAAAACATTTAGGAATCAAGCCTCTTTTTCTCTGAATCATGGATTAAGCAGATTTGAAGATTTTACTGATTTCTTGATTGAAAAGAAGAATTAAACCCAGCCAATATTTCCCGGTCAGATGCTGTACAAAAACATAAAATCATGTTCACAAAGAAACTAGTTGCATCTCTTAGTATCGCAGCTTTGATACTTGGATTTTTCAGCTTCAGTGCTTGTCGTAAAAATAATGTAGGTAGCGATGAAGACACCGGCTATGCCAGCGACCACGCCACACTTGAAAAGACCTATTCCGACGTTCAAAGCATTGCTGACGAAGCTGGAACTGATGGCACAATGAGCAATTATAAAGTCATTCCGAATGCTACAATTCTTAGCCAATGCGCGACTGTAACCCGCGACACGAGCGTATCTCCGCACGTTCTCACTATCAACTTCGGTACTACCAATTGTCTCTGCAAGGACGGCATTTATCGCCGAGGGGAAATCATCGTGACCTACGCTGGTGGCTACCGGGAAATGGGACATACTCATTCCATTACATTCAGCAATTATTTCCAGAATGATAATCAGGTGATGGGCACGAAAACCGTGACGTATGCCAACAATGATTCTTTGGGGATTCCGGAATACGACATTGTCATCAATGGACAAATTATTTTGGCCAATAATGCAGGAACGATTTCTTGGGTGAGCACCCGTACGCGGCATTGGATTGCAGGCTTCAATACGCCTCAATGGAATGATGAT
>JBDTKK010000171.1:0-8718 GCA_039935335.1 Chitinophagaceae bacterium | reverse complement strand
AGCTTTCTACCAAGGCTGCAAGCAATTTTCTTTTGCCTAGCAAAGCTTCTGGTATCGGGTATAGCAAAATTGTTGAGAAGTTGATAAACGCTATCGCCTATCACCATTCCCAGAATTAGAAATGAGTACATTCTTGAATAAAATATTAGATAAGGCTACAATCAACGAAGATTCTAAATTTTATAAAAGGCGTGTACCCGAATATATAAATTCAAATCTCAACCCTAGTTTTGGGCTAAGGCCATATCAGCAAGAGGCGCTTGGTAGATTTGTTTTTTATTGGAATGAATACCAAGACAGACCCAAAGGAATGCCGACGCAGTTGCTATATCATATGGCCACCGGAAGCGGAAAGACTTTGATAATGGCCGGGCTTATCCTTCATTTGTATGAAGTCGGCTACCGCAACTTTTTGTTTTTCGTTAATAGTACAAATATTATTGACAAAACAAGAGATAATTTCCTCAATAAACATTCCTCAAAATATCTTTTCTCTGATGCTATTTCTATTGGTTCTAGGCAAATAAGAATTAAGGAAGTTGATAATTTCCAGGTCGCAAATCAAGACGACATTAATATTGTGTTTTCAACCATTCAGGGTTTGCATTTACGGCTTAATTCTCCAAAGGAAAATAGTATAACCTATGATGATTTTGAAAGTGGGAAGATTGTGCTGATTTCAGATGAAGCGCATCATATTAATGTGGAAACCAAAAAAGGAACGGGAATAGGCTCGGACGGGAATGGGGAAACTGTAAATTGGGAGGGGACCGTAAATAGAATCTTCAATACAAATGCTGATAATGTATTGCTGGAGTTTACAGCAACCGCTGATTTGATTTTACCAGAAATCGGCGCAAAATACATAAATAAGCTAATTTTTGATTACTCATTAAGGCAGTTCAGATTAGATGGATATTCTAAGGAAATAAATGTCTTACAAACAGACCTTCCAGCCTTTGGGAGAGCATTGCACGGAGTGTTGATAAGTCAGTACCGAAGAAAAATGTTCGAAAAATATGGAAAATCCATAAAACCGGTAATTCTTTTTAAATCCAAAACTATCAAAGAAAGCCAGTTATTTTTTATAGAGTTTGAATCACGTATTAGAAATCTAAGTGTTTCCGATTTGGATCAGATTAGGATGTTGAAGACCGCGGAAATTATCGAGAGAATGTTTCATTATTTTGAAGCAAACGGCCTTAGTTTAGAGAATCTTATTGCTGAGTTGAAGGAAGACTTTTCAGAAGCGAAACTTATTTCTGTAAATAGTAAGGAGGAAAGCGTACAAAAGCAATTGGCAGTAAATTCATTGGAAGATGAGGGGAATGTATTTAGGGCTATTTTCGCAGTTGACAAATTGAATGAAGGTTGGGATGTTCTTAATTTATTTGATATAGTTCGTTTGTATGATACCAAAGATGCGAACAAAGAAAAGTCTGGGAAAACCACGATGGCCGAGGCGCAGTTAATAGGTAGAGGCGCAAGGTATTGCCCCTTTCAAATCAGTGAAAATCAGATGTTTTTCAGTAGGAAGTTTGATGGTGATATTGAAAATGAATTGCGAGTTTGTGAGGAATTATATTATCATAGTGCTTACAATCCACGCTATATTCAGGAATTGAATACAGTTTTGGAGGAAATTGGCATCAAGGAGAGGCAAACTATTGAAATGCCCATCAAATTGAAGGGTAGCTTTAAGGATTCCGCTTTTTATCAAAATGCCAAGATTTTCTTGAACGAGCAACAGAAGCATCACTCCGAAAATATATTTGGAATTATACCAGAAATTTATAAAATTCAGTTTAAAGAAGATAATCAAAAACCAAGTATTGTCTCTAAAATAGCTTTGATGGCTAGAGTTGAAAAGCGAGAAGTATCTTATCGTTTTGGTGATTTTGGAGAAAATATTGTTCGTAAGGCTTTGAATAGATTGGAGTTCTATCAATTTAGCCATCTGAAGCACTTTTTGCCAAAACTTAATTCTATTTCTGAATTTATTACTTCAAAAGAATATTTAGGGAGAATACTCTTAGTTATTGAAGGATTGCCAAATCAAGCTTTAGACCTTTCGCCAAGCCAGAAACTAGACGAAGTGGTAGACGTATTGAAGGACATATCGTTGGCTTTTACTTCAAATATTGCTAATGTGCATGGTAGTGTAGAATTCAAGCTATATTTATTCAAAGACAAAATCAAAGACAGGGTTTTGAAGCTTCCGTTATATGAAACCAAGTTCCATCTGGATTTGAGTAAGAAGGATTGGTATGTTTTTGATGATAGCTACGGAACTGCGGCGCAAAATAATTTCATTAGTTATTTCGACCAGATTTACCCTAAATTAGAACAGAAATACAATGATGTTTATCTAATAAAAAATGAAGGGCATTTCAAATTCTACAACTTTGAAGATGAAAGAGCGATAGAACCAGACTTCGTATTATTTCTTTTGGATAATCAAACTGGAGAAGATTTGCATTATCAAATATTTATTGATGCTAAAGTGTTAAACCTTATAGATGCAGAAATGAGCGGCGAAATATCTTTTGATTCATTGAAAAATGACCTTCTTTTAACGCAACTCTGGCAAGCTGGAAAATACATGGTGTGGGGACCAGCGTTTTATAAAAGAGCATCTCAAAAGGTAGGATTTGGAAACCAAAGTTTAGCCTTACTTGATTAGTCGGCCACGGTGTTCAAAATCATACTTTGGTTCAAATGGTCGACCTTGTGTTTCTTTTTTTAAAGAAAATGATTCAAGAAGCAACACTGCAATTTCTGCGCGAGCTGAAAGAGAACAACAATAAAGCTTGGTTTGACGAACATCGACCGCAATATGATACGGCAAAAGCTGATTTTGAAAATTTCGTGTCGGAGTTTTTGGGAAAGATGTCAAGCTTGGATATTGCCTTCGCTGAGCAACGCGCTAAGGATTGCATCTACCGCATTTATCGGGATGTGCGCTTCTCGAAAAATAAAACACCGTATAAGAATCATTTTTCCGCCTACTTCGCCCATGGGGGTAGGAAATGGGACGGTGCTGGATACTATTTGCAATTCGAGCCAGGAAATATTTTTGCCGCGGGTGGTATGTGGATGCCACCACCATCCATTCTCAAGAATATTCGTCAAGAAATTGACTACAACTTCAAGGAGTTTCAATCCATTCTTCAGGACAAGAAATTCTCAAAAACCTTCGGAAACCTAGAAGGTGAAAAGCTCCAGAGGCCGCCACAGGGCTACGATGCAGCCAATCCTGCCATTGAATTTCTGAAGAGGAAAGCCTTTATTGTGCGCAGTGAAATCCCTGATGCGGTTGTTCGCTCGGCAAAGGCGCAGGACAAATTATTGGAGGTGTTTACCACACTATCGCCTTTGGTTGCATTTCTCAATAGAGCGGTAGAATAGGAGTTCATTTTTTTGATTTCTTTCCTCGCTTATTTCAACTTCTCTGCTACTGGCTTATTTTGTGAAATATGCTGAGATACTTCGCTTGCCTTTTCTTGCTGTTTTCCTCGCTTTTTGCGGAGGCGCAAATCATGATGTATAATCTGCAAGACGACCATGGAAAGCCGCAAGGACAATGGATTATTAAACATCCAGAGGGAATGGGCGAAGATGCCTATTCCGAGTGGGGAAGCTATGACCATGGCCTAAAAGTTGGTCTCTGGTATCGCTTTGACCTCAATGGACAAGTGACGGCCATCGAGCATTTTCGGATGGGGCAACGAGACGGCGAAGCAAAATATTTTGAGCATGGCATGCTTGTGTGTGTAGGGCATTTTCGGGGCTTAAATCCAAGGTATGCATACGATACTATCATTGTGGTGGATCCTGTGACCAGTGCGGAAATTCAACGCATTCTTCCTACAGAAAGTGGCAGTGTAAAACACGGAATTTGGCGTTATTACGATAATGAAACGGGTCGCCTTTCGCGTGAGCTGGAATACCTGCTTGGCGATATAATCTACAAACACGATTTCTCTATTGCGACGGTTGATAGTGCTTATTACAAGGAGCAGGAATCTAAAATGCAAATGAATAAAAAGCATTACTACAAACCTCCCCGCGACAAGCAATTCAATTACACCGAATTTCGTTGAGGGATGGAAAATCAAAGTAGTAACCTTAAGCTCGATGCCTTTACCAATCGACTTCAAAAAGTCTGGAAACATTTTTCAAAAATTGCCCGAAAGCAAGGGCTGGCCTGCTTTCGCTTCTACGACCATGATTTGCCAGAGGCACCATTTGCTATAGAATATTATGACGGCGTGGTACATGCTGCTGAATACAAACGGCGACACGGCATGGACGAGGAGGAACATACGCTTTGGTTATTGGCGGCACAAGGCATCATCTCAGATGTTATTGGCGTAGGTACAGAGAATATTTTCATGAAAGAACGGCAGCGAAAAGCAGGCAGACAAGGGCAATACGAGAAGTTTGCAAATGCACGCTCCGAGCGGATTGTACCCGAATCTGATTTGCGCTTTATCATCAATTTGAGCGACTATCTGGATACAGGTTTATTCCTTGACCATCGCATTACGCGAGGCATGATTCGAGAGGAGAGTAAAGGTCAGCGTGTGCTGAATTTGTTTTGCTACACAGGTTCGTTTAGCGTGTATGCCGCGAAGGGAGAAGCTACGGAAGTAACCTCTGTGGACATGAGCAAGACCTATATCAATTGGGCGAAGCGGAACATGCAATACAATAAACTCTACAAGCCGGAGCAACACGATTTCATTCAAGACGACGTGCTGGAGTGGATAAAGCAAGTGCCGGCAGAGCGATATGACCTCGTCATGTGCGACCCGCCAACATTTTCTAATAGCAAACGGATGGAAGGCGAATGGGATGTGCAGCGCGATCATGTTGCTTTGTTGAGGACTTTATTACGGATTCTTAGTCCGGGAGGAAAGCTTTATTTCAGTACCAATTATCGCGACTTTGAATTGAATAGAGATAAGCTTCCGGCCTCGGTCGTAAAGGACATTACTGCTGCAACCACGCCATTTGATTTTGCAGGAAAGTTGCAGCGAAAATGCTTTGTAATACAAGCTTAAAGTTCAAAACCCGCCTTCTTTTATCCATTAATTTGCAGCCATGAATTCGCCGATAATTACCGTTTCCAACCTTGTCAAAAAGTATGATGACTTCACTGCCGTAAAAGGTATTTCTTTTGAAGTAAAAGAGGGCGAGATTTTTGGACTTCTTGGGCCAAATGGCGCGGGCAAAACAACGACGCTGGAAATCATAGAAACCTTGCGGGACAAGACTTCCGGCACGGTGACGGTAGCTGGACTCGACCTCGATAAATCGCCACAAGCCATTAAGAAGATAATCGGTGTACAGCTTCAAAGTGCGGGCTATTATCCCAACCTGAATTTGCAGCAATTAATTGTGCTTTTTGGCGGGCTTTATAATCGTAAGGTTGATGTCAATGCTTTGCTCGATACGGTAAATCTTCGCGACAAAGCCACTGCGAAATACAAAGCTTTGAGCGGCGGGCAAAAACAACGTTTCTCGATAGCTACAACCTTAATCAACGACCCTAAAATCATCTTTCTCGACGAGCCAACAACGGGACTTGACCCACAAGCGCGGCGGAATCTCTGGGAATTAATTCGTGAAGTGCGCGACCGAAATACTACCGTGGTTTTGACGACGCACTACATGGACGAAGCCGAAGAACTTTGTGACAGAGTAGCTATTGTGGATAGCGGAGAAATCATAGCCATCAACACGCCTGGCGGGCTAATCGACAAATTGCTGGAAACAGGTTTTACGCGCCCGAAACCAGTGAAGGCGGCTAATTTGGAAGATGTGTTTATTCACATGACGGGTAAGGAAATCCGGGAGGATTAGGACGTTAACCACTAAGGCACAGAGAGGCACTAAGGCGGCATATACTACTTCTTCAAGAACGAACCCAGCACATTTCTAACGAGTGCATTTCCGGCGGTGCGCATCATGCTTTTTACGACAGAATTATGCAACATAGATTCCCAAAAGGAAGGTGGTGCAGCCGGAGAATTTCTGCTTGTTCCAGAACTCGCTGGCGCAGCCGCAGCCGCTACAGTAGCGGCTTCTATCTTTTTATTGAGGATTTCGAAAGCACTATCGCTGTCTAAAGTCTTGTTGTATTTCGGTACCAAAGCTGAGTTATTCACAATGCTCTGAATTTCCTGCGGAGTAAGGATGTCCATGCGCGACCGAGGTGGCATCATCATGGTTTGCACTAGCGGCGTGGGGATACCTTTTTCATTGAGCACCGTGATTAATGCTTCACCGATACCAAGCTCCGTAATGAGGTCTTCTGTTTTGTAAAATGTCGTTTCGGGATAGTTGGCTGCCGTTTGCACAATCGTTTTGCGGTCGGCGGCTGTAAAGGCACGTAGCGCATGTTGGATCTTCATTCCTAATTGACTTAGCACCGATGCTGAAACGTCCATCGGGTTTTGTGTACAAAAGAAAATGCCCACGCCTTTAGAGCGAATTAGCTTGATGACGGTCTCCAATTGCTTGATTAAGACATCGCTGGCTTCGCTAAAAATGAGATGCGCTTCATCGATAAACATCACGAGTTTAGGCTGATCCAAATCACCGGCTTCAGGCAGTGTTGCATAGAGTTCGGACAGCAATTGCAGCATGAAAGTGGAGAATAGTTTTGGACGATCTTGAAGGTCTGTGACACGTACGATGGAGACCATACCTCGGCCATCAGGAGCAAGGCGCATCAAGTCGTTCACTTCAAAGGAAGGTTCGCCAAAAAAAACATCTGCGCCTTGTTGTTGCAACTCCACAACCTTCCGCATAATAGTGCCTATGGACGCTGGCGATAAAGAACCGTAAGTCGCGCCCAGTTCTGCTTTTCCTTCATTGGCCGACCATTGTAAAAGGCGTTGCATGTCTTTGAGGTCGAGCAGCGGCATTTTATTATCGTCGCAATATTTAAATAGCATCGCGAGGATGCCTTCTTGGGTATCATTCAGTCCAAGGATTTTTGCTAAAAGCACAGGGCCAAATTCGCTGACAGTCGCGCGGAGCCTTACTCCTGGCTCATTACTCAAAGTGAGAAGTTCGGTAGGATAAGCAGCGGGTGTGTATTGAATGCCCATTTGCTGAATCCTGCTTTTCAGTTTGTCGCCAATAGTTCCTGCGGCGGCAATACCACTCAAATCACCTTTGATATCCATGAGCAAGACAGGCACACTTGCATCACTCAAAGCTTCGGCCAATACTTGTAAAGTCTTGGTTTTCCCTGTACCGGTTGCACCACTAATAAGGCCATGTCGGTTCATGGTTTTTAGCGGAATTCGAATGGATAAATCCGGAAAAACCTGATTGTCGAGCATGGCTTTCCCGAGTTCTAAGCCTGGGCCAGTAAACGTGTATGCTTGTGAAATTGTGTCTTGAAAATTGGTATTGGCCATATGGTTGCTTTTAGTTCGAGGATTAAAGTTCTACATGCACTCGTAAAGAGGCAATATTCGCTGGACCGCGGTCTTGGTTGTATCCGGGATTAAGACAAAGTTGGTAATCGGCGCTGAGCCACAAGCCTTGTTTCAAAGCTTTGTAACTGTAATAAAATTCCAAAATCCCTTCGGGTGCATAATTCAATTTTCCATCACCAAGAATGAAGCCTAGTCCGCCATTGGCAAGATAATTCCGGTGCTCTTTTGAAATGCCGTTGGCCACTGCAGCTAAGCCAATTTCATCATCCGGGCGATTCCATTTGTTTCCTTTAAGCGAAGCGCCCAACGCAAAGGTTTGATCAATTTCCGTGAAGCACCAGGTTTCATTTTTGCCATCGCTCCAGCCAATTCTTGTGAAGGCCGAAAGGTCATTGGTAAGTTGCTGATCGGCATTTAGGGCAAATCCTACTTTGGTTCGCCCTTCTTTTCTATCGGCTACAATATCTGGGGTAAAAGGAAATGGATTTGGCAAAAGTGGCGTATTTGCCTCGGCATAATTGCCCATGTGTGTTTTGTTGTAAAAGCCCAGTAGGTGTATGTTTCCCGTTCTTTTATTGATACAATATTGCTGCGAAACCTGTGCGTTGAGTGCAATGCTCTTGTTCAAATCTGTTGATAGTGTATCTCCATTTGCAACTTCAGGTAGTTCGGCGACGGCGGCAGTGAAAGTTGTTTTGTCCAATACCAATTTTCCTGCCACGGCGAGTGTATAGCCCCGCACATTGGCCGCGTAATCCCAGGAACCAGTATTTATGAAAGCCCAGTTCATAAATTGTCGACGTGGAGAATTACTGACATTGTTATTATCAAACAAATCACCCAGAGAAAACTTCCCCAGCATAAGGCTCAGGCGGTTTTTAGGAACAAATTCGGAGATGATATTGGCATCATCGGAAGTGTATTCACCTTCTTTGCTCAATGCAAAATTTTGATTGAAATAAGCACGACCAAGATAAAGAGTTGGTGTAGGAATTCCTACCCGATAAGTTTCGCCGTTGGAAGACCCTCCCATACCTTGCGCTCCGCTTAAGCCACTACCACCTGCAATCTCAGGGTTTACATAAACAGAAGCTCCCTTCCACAAACGAGCGCCCAAGTATAGTGTTGTAGTTAGAGAATTTTGCCTTTCCTCATCACCACTCAAGCTATTTGGGCCGGAATAAGGGCTTTTAAACCTTGCGCTGTATTGAAAAATATACGTTAGCTGAAAATGAAGGTTGAACCTTCTCGCGGAATGGGT
>JBDTKK010000170.1:0-7085 GCA_039935335.1 Chitinophagaceae bacterium | reverse complement strand
TGCATCTGCCCTTGACCGGTTTCGTTCAACAGCGGTTTCATTGCTTTCCCTTCGGGCGCAACGAAACCTTAGTTATTCAAGGTATTCCGCACTTTAGCAAAAAAATCAGGCGTTCTGCCTGTCTTAGAAAGCCGCTTGGCTAAGGCGATAAGTCCATAATAAAGTTTGCATCTGCCCTTGACCGGTTTCGTTCAACAGCGGTTTCATTGCTTTCCCTTCGGGCGCAACGAAACCTTAGTTATTAGCTGCATTCCTGTCAAATTAAAACTTACTAAATCTTGTCAAAGAGTTCCAATACTTACCCATTTGTCCACGAAACTTCATTTTTTCTCTGTCAATGGCATCGGGCAATTGACTGTTTTCTAAATTTACAATGTTTTTGTCGAAGCCTTTGAATGATTTATGTCGGTCAAAAACCCATTCCCAGTTAGAATAGTAATTAAGCATCCAAATGAGTTCGTTGTCAGCCCTGTTTGCTGAAATGAGTTTGTTTAAATCTTGTACCACTTTATCTTCTGCAATTTCGTCTAAGTCACCAATTCCTGTTAAATAACTTGGTTCTGTCAATGCGTACCATTGAATAAAAAGTCCACGCTTTAAAGCTTCGATGTCATGGAAAGAAATGTCTGAATATAATTGATGGACTTTTTTATATTTAAGAAAAATTTCGTTTAGCTGTTTGTCTGTGTCTGCCGTTTGAGCTTGACGACACATTTCAATTGTTTTAGAATATAACTCGTCTTCCTTGTATGCTAATTCTTGAAGTGTCATGTTGGTTTGCAGCTAACGTTTTTCGGCTTGGCGATGTGGCGGATAAAGAAGCAGAAACTTTCTATAATTACTGAACTTCAAAGAAAGCAAAAATCTTCGATTTAGCACCAAACCCGCCATATTGCCAAACCGATGTTAGGCGTTTGTGCCTTCTATTTTTTATAATTATAAGGAAAATAGGATTCCCATTTCCAAGGTGTAAATGTGTCGCCAATTAATGTTTCTAAAAGCTCTTTAAAGATTAATTCTCCATTAGCACTATTAGTCATTATTACAATTGAAATTCCTTTATCAATAAAGTTGATATTGTAATTTCTCCAAGCATCATCGTGTCCTTCTTTGAAAAATGCTTTACCATATTTACATTTTATAAGTCCCCAACCTAAACCGTAAGATAAGTCAATGTCTTTGTTTTCAGTTGTTGTTTCTTCTGTTATTGTGGGAAATTGTACTTTCGAGTAAATTTTTATTTGAGGTGAAAGCATCTCTTTATATAGCTTTTTATTTAAACCTTTTTTCTGCATTACATTTTCAACAAATTTTGAATAGTCAGAAATTGTTGTTACTAACGAGCCACTTGCAACAGGTGTAGTTCGTTTTTTCTTTGGGTTTAAAGTACCATCTTCTAAATGTCCAATTGCATAATTATCGTCAAACTGCTTATGCCAAATGTAACCGGTTCTTGTCATACCAAGTGGTTTAAATATTTTCTCAATTGCTAATTCTTCAACAGTTTTATTTGTAATTTCTTCTTCCACCATTTGTAAGAGTTTCAAACCTTCTCCTGAATAGGCGTATTTTGTTCCTGGTTGAAAATAAATTTTAATCACTCCAAGCGTATCTTCAACTCCTGTTGTTGGATTTAGCCATCTGACATTTGGCAATCCTGTTGTGTGACTTAAACACATTCTTGCTGTAATTAATTTCCATCTGTCGTCAGATTTTAAATCCGAAAAGTATTCGTATTTAGAAATCGGCTTACTCAAATATTTGTAAAGTGGTTTATCTAAATCAATTATATTTTCTTGTACAAGTTTCATTGTAAGGTAGGCAAATATCGGCTTGCTGAAAGAAGCGCCATACATTACAGTATTTGTATCTAATAATTCCGAATTGATTTTATTTTTATAACCGTAGGATTTTATAAAAACTGTTTTCTTGTTATTGAGAATTGCTAAGTCTAATCCTTGAACATTTGCTGTGTCCATAAGTCGTTTAACTACTTTGTCAATTTCAGAAAATGAAATTTTAGTTCCATCAAGTTTTTTTATTTGTTGAGTTTGTCCAAAAGAAAAATTGAAATAAAGTAAGAGTCCAAGTAAGATTTTTAGTTTCATATTTTAGTGTGTTTTTTATTCGATGCTCGGGTCGTTGTGGCATAACGCCTAACTCTTAAATTGGCGAAAGTTTTGTCGTACTTTTTGTATTGTTTGTCGTACTTTTTGTATTGTTTTGTTGTACTTTTTGTATTGATTTAATATGCCGCCCTGCGTTTTTCATAATTTTAATTGGTCAAAAGGACTTACTATTTGCGTCAACGTAAGGTTACTAACGTGGGTATAGCGCAAGGTAGTCTTAATATCCTTATCCTACAAGCATTCTAGAAATAATTTTTATACCCCGTTTCCCGTAGGCTCTGCACAGCGGCGTTAAGCAAAGGCTCCAGCCTTTGTTTGAATATTTTGCAGGCTTAGCCTGTAACTGGAGTTCGGTACAATTTCTATCGCCGTGGCGCGTGTCCGCACGCGTCCACCTTTAAAAAACATTCTTTGAGCCTACCATACCCTCGCCCCTACGGCGCTGTACCGTTGTCGTCGTGATGCCATTTTTTATCCTCCGCCCTCAATATCCTCTTTACCGTATAATTAGACAAACCATCATGGCCAGAGTAGGAAGTTAAACAAATTCAAAAATCCAGTCTAGCGAAGAGACTGTCCCCGTTCGTCATTGACAGGAGCCCTTCCAGCAAAGCAATCTCACCTGCTAAACGAGCATTAATTGTGAGATTGCCTTGTCGGTTCCCGAAATAAATTCGGGACAGGGTGCCCAGCTTCCCTCCGCGGAATGACGGACTGATGTTGGGTAGTATTCAAGACACCCTAGAGGCTGTTCCCGTTCGTCATCGCGAGGCACAGCCTGTCCTGATTTTTCGACAAAGCAATCTCACGTAATAGATGCAAATCAATTGTGAGATTACTTTGTCTGTCGCCACAGAAGGTGCGGGGCAATAACGGACGAACCCATCTTTACTTATCGCTGAATCGCAATAGGCTGGTAGGATATCGGCTCTCCATCAGCTATGATAGATAAATAATAAACACCTGTAGGCTGATTCAACTGGATGGCAGCGCGTCCATTGGCTAATGGCAAGTTTGCAGAGGCCACTTTCTGCCCTATGCTATTTACCAATTCATACGAAAAGGCTTTGCCTATTACCTCGGTTTGAATGTTGAATGCTCCATTAATCGCAGGATTAGGGAATACTTTTACCAAGTTGGCTTGCGAAAGACTTTGCACCGACGTGGCTGCGGGGGCAAGACGGGCTGCATGAGTATGGGCAGAGGAAACTGTGCTGTATGTATTATCTGTATAGACCTCAGAAAGCAAAGGTGTCAATTCACCAGCTCTATAATAGCTAATATAATACTGAAGAGAAACTTGTCCCTGCACGAGTCCGAAAGCGGTAACAAGAGCCGTTGGCGCCGGCGCTCCACCGAGGAAGAAGCTATCAACCTGTTGATAGATGTATTTGATTGCCAGCACATCCATATAGCCGGAAGCCTGGCCGAGACTATTCTTCACACGCATTTTACCCCAACCCTTCACGGTGTCTGTTAAAGTAGAATAAGTCCTCTTCACTCCGGGAGTATTATTAAGTCCATAAGCAGATACACTTAGATTAAAATTTAAATCCCATGAATAATTTGAGATATTAGTCGTGCCAGCGGTTGAGGGGAAAACGATGTTAGTCTTGGCGGAGGAGTAAACTATATTTTGTTGATTGAACACAATGCTGTCATTGGCACCGCCTGTGAGGGTTACTAGACCGATGGGCTGCCTTAGAAGAGCTTGCCCAAAACCTTTTATTCCGGTAGCGGTCACTCCACTCATGTCCATCGAAGAGTAGCCGAGCACGGGGTTGAAAGTGTATTGATTTTTAATACCGTAAGTCGCGGTTGGGAATGCCGTATTTCCCGATACAGCAACTCTTGAAAAGGTATCAAGACCGCTATAAGTTGCCGTACTGAGGTCCCAGGTAGCGTTGTTGGAAGGCGTAGCCGTGAAGGAGGCGATGACCTGCGTGGAATCTAGCCCAGGAGTAAAGCTAGCGTAGGACGATTGCGTCAGCGTAATTTGCGCTTGAACGGCGGCGGCGGAAAGAAGAAAGCAACATAGAGCTGCTGTCTTGGCCATGTTTCGGTGGTTGTGGAAAGCCCTTTTCATAAAGTTTGTGTTTTTAATTTTCGATAAAATTAGTCGAGCTTTGAGATAGAAAAACGACTCTGAAGTGCCTTTGTATGCGAGTAGGCCCCTTTTTGTATGTGAATTCTATAGTGAGGAAGAATATTGCAGGTATTTTTGCCAGTAGGAATAAAAAGAGCAAGGTTCAAGCAAAAGCCATCAAAAAGCAAAGCGAAACTCAAAGGAATATGAAACGGTTGCTACAAAAAATCAGTAGTTTCTGCATTAAAGACGAAGGGCTTTCCCCTTATCAGAGATATTCGGTAAGGCTTGTCAACGCTATATGCATCTTTATTATAGCGGCAAAGATTATTGAGGATATTTTCACTTTCCCAATGGGTGACGCAACAATCATTGTTCGCAGTTTACTCAGTCATGCCGGCTTACTACTCGTCATCTTCCTTAACTGCCGGAGGAAAATACAGGCAGCAAAGATCGTATTCACAATTATTTTATTGGGCGTGTTGCTGAGCATTCCCTTTACCCTTCCGCTGTCCTTGAATGGAGATGGTATGTTCCTCGTGTTTATCGTTATCTTCTTTTCCATTTACGATAGCTGGGCTGCGATAATTCCCATCACGCTATTCATCATTTTCTTATTGTTCTTTTGGCATATTGGAAATCACTATGGCATCCTGCATCCAACAGAATCCTACGACCCACAACAGCTATTTTATTTGGGAATTGTGTACAATTTTATGATGATTGCTGCGCTGCTCATTACCCTATTTGCCTCTAAAAGGATGACTTCCAAGTATCAAAACGAACTCAAACGAAACCTGGAGGAGAAGGATGTATTAATAAAGGAAGTGCATCACCGTGTAAAAAACAACCTACAGGTAATTGTAAGTATGTTGGGCATACAGGAAACTGGCGAAAACTCAATAGAAGCACTTGATGTAATCCGAGACCTAAAAGCACGTGTTGTAACGATGTCGATTATTCATAATAGGATATATGCTACCAAAGATTTTAAGTATATAGAAGTAAAGGACTATGTTACCGAATTGGCGAATCTAACCGCCGCCATGTTCGGTAATCCCAATATCCCCGTTGAAAAGAATATTGATATTGATTTCGTTCAGACTGGCCTTGAAATTTCCATTCCACTTGGGCTTATTGTAACTGAAGTGATTGCAAATTCTATTAAGCATGCTTTTACCCAAGGCGTTCCTGCAATCATAGATATATCCGGGAAGAGCCAAGAGGAGTATTTTGTGCTTACAATAAAAGACAATGGAAAAGGTATGGACTTGCAGCGGGAGTCCAACGATAGCCTCGGTCTTTTGTTGATCGAACTTTTGTGTAAGCAAATAAAGGCCAAGCTGACACGTGAGAATAATAGCGGATTGCAAACAACAATTACTTTCAAAAAATGAACAAGATTATAAACATTCTCATCGTTGAAGACGAATCTTTCATTGCAGAAGAGTTGCGGCGGATTGTAATAAGGTTGGGTTACAACGTGTCGGGCGTTGCGCACCGATATGATGATGCTGTTGTTCTATTAAAACTTCAACCAGTGGATATTGTATTGTTGGATATATGCCTGAATTTCTCGGAAAGCGACGGTATTGACCTTGCAGACCATATCAACTCGATTTACAAAATACCCTTTATCTACATTACCGCAAATGCAGATGTCAAAACTGTGAGTAGGGCAAAGCTTACAGAACCAGCGGCCTATATTCCCAAACCGTTTAATCCAGAGCTGATATACACCAATATAGAAATAGCAGTGTACAAACATCTGTCGGACTCCTCTTCCCAGTATATTATTGTAAAGCAAGGGTCAAAGAAGGTATTCGTAGATTTGAAAACAGTTGTGTACTTGAAAGCAAACAATTTATACACCGAAATACATACAGCCAATGGAAAGAAGTATATGGTGCGGGAATACCTTAAAAATTTATTGGGTGGCCTATCGGCTACTTTTTTAGTTCAGACACATCGTTCTTATGCTGTAAATTTAAATTATATACAAAGTGTGAATACTGAATTTGCATTTTGGAATGACCAGAAATTCCCGATAAGCGAATCGTATAAAAAGAATGTTGTCCTGTTGAATATGGGATAATTAGGGCAGTACAAACCGCTGTACTGCGAAAGAGAAATACTCAATTGGCCGTTACGATTAAGGCTAATTAAAGCCTGCCAAAGGTGTCGCGCATCTTGCGCTCCACGACAACCAGCAATATAATTTCCAGACGCGCGTTTTGCAACAATGAAGAATCTAGTAATACTTGCGTTCGTGTTTACAGATTTTTCATCTTGCAGAAAAGAAAATGATATTTATGTCGGCAATGCAGCAGCTTCATTAACCGATTTTGAAGGAGAAAGCTCTTGTGGCGTCGCATTAATCATGGGCAACAAAACATTCTACCCAATAAATCTTCCAGCGAAGTATCAACATGCTTCTGGCTCGTCAATCGGGAATACCACCTACATCAAATATAATCCTTTACCTCTGAACGATTCCTTTGTTTGCCGCAACAACGTTACGAATTTCAGGATAGCAATAAATAAAATTGAGATTACGGAAGTGTTGGAATAGGACTTCGGCGCAAAATCCTTAAGACTCCGCCAGTGCTTTCTTGGTATTCATCACGCTGGCATTGCGTAAATGCATATTTTCTGGCACTACCAATTTGTATGGCCGATTAAGTGCTTCTTGGGAAACCTTAAAATAATCCGCCAACTTTCTGATTACGTCTTTTGAGAGTCCCTTTTTGTAATGGAGTATGTCGGAAACATAACCCTTGCTAATGCCTAATATCGTTACTAAATCCTTGGATTTCAACGAATGGTCTTTGAGGAAGGAATGCAGCAATTGAATTGGGTCTATGTCGATG